>JBBJOB010000088.1:0-8208 GCA_037721455.1 Solirubrobacteraceae bacterium
TTCGTGCGCCGCGACGTGGAGGGGATCTTCAGCTTCCGTCACGACGAGCTCGCCCGCCGCGTCGCCGCGTCAGACGGGCGCGGCCTGCAACCCGTCGAAGATCAGATTCACTCCCGGTAGGTCGCCGGGGCTGTCGGCCAGGTACGACCAGGTGACGACCTGGTCGGGACCGACGATGACCAGCGCGCGGTTGGTCTTCCCGGCGGGCCCGAAGTATGCGCCGAACGCGCGAGAGGCCGCGCCCTTGGGCTCGAAGTCCGAGAGCTGTGGGATGGTGACGTTGAGCGACTCGCGGAAGGCCTTCTGGCTGGACGAGCCGTCGGTGGAAACGGCGTAGAGCACGGCGCCCTGGGCCTTGAGGTCGTCGAGGGCCTCCTCGTAGACCTGCAGCTGGTCGGTGCAGACGGGGCTGAAGGCCGCCGGGTAGAAGACCAGGACGGTGGTCCGCCCGGACAGGTCCTCGCGGGTGAAGTCCTCGCCGTCCTCCGTCTTGAGCGTGAACTCCGGCGCCGGAGCGCCCGGAGCGACGATGGTCACCGGCGGAGGCCGAGCTCGCGGACGAGCGCTCGGTAGGCCTCGACGTCCTTCTTGCGCATGTAGTCGAGGAAGCGCCGCCGGCGGCCGACGAGCATGAGCAGACCGCGGCGCGAGTGATGGTCCTGGTGGTGCGTGCGCAGGTGCTCGGTGAGCTCGTTGATACGCTCGCTGAGCAGCGCGACCTGGACGCGGGTGTTGCCCGTGTCCTGCTCGTTCTCGCCGAACTGCGTGGTGATCTGTGCCTTGCGCTCCTGGGTGAGGCTCATGCGGCGCATGAGACTACAAGGTCGGGTGAAGCGCCTACCACGCCGCCGTGCGTCACGACGACGCGACGGGCCCGGCGCTCCCGTTCAACTGAACGCAGCGTGCTGTCGTCGCGGCGCTCAATGGCCACCAGCGCTCCCGCGTCGAGGATGAGCGTCAACGAGCCCGGCGCACCTTGATGGCTCGAGCCTCCATGTCGCGCCGGTTCTCCTCGAGCTCCTCCTCGGTGAATTCGCCGTGCTCGGCTTGGTACTCGGTCATGAACTCATCCAGCGCCCTGAGCCGCCCCTCGTCTTCCGCCTGCTTGCGCAGTGCCTCGTTGACCCATGCGCTGAGGCTCTCGGCACGGCCCGCCTCCACCGCGGCTCGTCCTTCCTCGATGTAGACCTTGTTGACGGATGCTGAAAGACGCTGCTTGGTCGCCATGCTGACCAACGTAGCGCCATACCACGATCATGCCAACGCCGGCCGCCGACGTTGAGCCCGGCGGCCGGCGCAGCGCTCAGCAGCCCTTGCCGTGCGCGTCGCGGATGCGCTGGGCGTAGGCGAAGACCTCCGGGTCCACCATGCCCTGGGAGGCCTTCTCCGGGCCGTGCTCGTCCCAGTAGGACTGCAGGCCGGCACGGATGCCCGGGTCGCCGCCGGTGAACTCCTCCAGGAGGGCGTCCCAGCGGTCGACGTGGGCGGCCAGGCGCGGGTCGGCCGGGTCGGTGCCCGCGTCCAGCTCGGCCTTCAGCTCGCCCAGGAGGTCGGCCCAGGCCTGCTGGCCCGCGGCCAGGCCCTCTTCCCCCAGCGCCTCACGGCGCGCCTCGAGGGTGGCCAGTTGCTCGGGGGTGTAGTGCTGCTCGATGCTCATCATCACCTCGATGATCGCGATTGACCGGTCGCCCGACCGGCAGGCCTGGTGGCCGACCGTGTCGAGCACCCGGACGAGACGCTCGCGCAGCGCCGCGGTCAGCTCGAGCTCACGCTCCAGCGCCGCGAGATGGCGGCGCAGGACCGTCTCGGGCTCCTCCCTGTCCAGTGCCGCCGCGACCTGCTCGAGCCCCAGCCCGAGCTGGCGCAGCGCGACTACCCGGGCCAGCCGGGCCAGGTCGTCGTCGCCGTACAGGCGGTAACCGGCACCGGTGCGCAACGAGGGGCGCACGAGCGCGATGGCGTCGTAGTGACGCAGCGCCCGGACCGTCAGGCCCGTGGCGCTCGCGACCTCGCCGATGCTGCGGTGCGTCTCGTCCATGGCCCGGGGCATGGTGGGCCTTCACGCAGCGCGAGGGTCAAGCGAGATGGCGCGTTGCCGCTCCCGCCAGCACCGCCCGGGTGGCGGCCACGTCGCGGTGCATCTGCTCGACCAGGGCGTCGGGCGTGGGGAAGCGACGCTCGCCGCGCAGGCGCTTGAGGAAGCGCAGGCGCAGCTCGCGGCCGTAGAGGTCGCCCTCCCAGTCCAGGAGGAAGGCCTCTACGAGCTCGCCGCGGCCGCTGGCGAAGGTCGGTCGCACGCCGACGTTGACCGCGGCGGCGTGCTGCGAGCCGTCGTCGAGCACCGCGAGGCAGGCGTAGATGCCGTGGCCCGGCAGGACGTGGGCGTCATCGGGCACGAGGTTGGCCGTCGGGTAGCCCAGGTCGCGCCCCACCTCGTCGCCGTGGACCACCCGGCCGTCCAGCACGAACGGATCGCCCAGCAGGGTCGCCGCGTAGCCCACCGCGCCGCCGGCGATGAGCCCACGGATGTGACTGGAGCTGACCACCTCCCCGTCGACCTCGAGCAGCTTGACCTCACGCGTGACGAAGCGGTCGTCGGCGCGCAGGAGGTCCGAGTCGCCCCTTGCACGGTGGCCGAAGCGAAAGTTCTCCCCCACCGCGACCTGCTGGGCGCCCAGCGCGCCGACCAGGATCTCGTCGATGAACGCCTGTGCCTCCTGGCCGGCGAAGGTGGCGTCGAAGGGGATGACCACCAGCTCCTCGACCCTCAGGCCGCCGACCAGCTCGGCCTTGCGCGCGACCGTGGTCAGCAGCTTCGGGGCGGCAGCCGGATGGACGATCGACGTGGGATGGGGGTCGAAGGTCAGCACCGTGTCGGCGCCCTCGATGACGACGCGGTGGCCGCGGTGGACCCCGTCGAACGTGCCCACGGCCACGCGACGAGGGCGCCGCGCGGCCTGGGCCAGTGCAACGACCTTGGCGCTCACCCGCGAAACCCTACGACGGGCTTGAGGAGCCCGTCCTGTGGCTGCGCCACGGCGATGGGGCCGGCGACGTCACGGAGGAGCACGTGGGCGGAGGGCTCGACGGTCGCCCGCGGGTCGGGCACCGCGCGGCCGTGGCCGGCCGCCCGCCCGTCCTCACCGGCGAGGTCGACGACGGGCATCACGGCGTCCAGCGCGTCGCCGAGCGGCACGGTCCGTGCGGGATCCGCGTCGTCCACGCGAAACGGGCCGATGGCCGTGCGTCGCAGCTCGAGGCAGT
The DNA here is from genome assembly GCA_037721455.1 of Solirubrobacteraceae bacterium. Taxonomy (GTDB): domain Bacteria; phylum Actinomycetota; class Thermoleophilia; order Solirubrobacterales; family Solirubrobacteraceae; genus Siliceabacter. The sequence continues at coordinate 3,265 of JBBJOB010000088.1, forward strand.
ACGCATCGCCCAGGTCGGCGATCAACGAGCGCACGTAGGTCCCCGAGGAACAGCGGATGGCGTAGGCCGCACGGGGGCCCGGGGCCGGGGTCCCGCCGGGCGCGGGCGCGGCCGACGCCGCCACGGGCTCCTTCTCCCGCCACAGCTCGGCGAACGCGTGGACGGTCACCTCGCGCTCGGGCACCTCGACGGTCTCCCCGGCCCGCGCGAGCCGGTAGGCGCGCCGGCCGCCGATCTTGACCGCGCTGAACGCGGGGGGACGCTGGCGCACCGCTCCGGTCGGCAGCGACACCCCTGCGGGCGGCACCCGGCCGGTCACCGTGATCTCCCCCTCGGGGTCCCCCGTCGTCGACACCGCGCCCAGCCCTGCGACGGTCTCGTAGGCCTTGTCCAGTCCCATGAGCCAGCGCTGCACCCGCGTCGCGCGCCCGACGAGCACCAGCAGGAGCCCCGTCGCGAAGGGGTCCAGGGTGCCCGCGTGGCCCACCCGCGTCCCGCGCGGCAGCTCGCGGCGCACCGCAGCCACCACGTCGTGGGACGTCTTGCCCGCCGGCTTGTCGATCAGCAGGACCCCGTCGCGGGTCGCGCTCACCAGATCCGCTCGGCGGCCAAGGTCACGCCGGCGCGAGCTGTGCGCAGATCGCGCCGCGCAGGAAGGCCACGAGCTCGTCGTGGGCCAGGGCGGTGGTGAAGCCCGCCGCCTGGCGGTGGCCGCCCCCGCCCTGCTCGCGCGCGATGGCCGACACGTCGACGGCGCCGTCCGTGGAGCGCAGGGAGACCTTCGTCCGCCGGGCGTCGGTGGCCTTCCCCTCGACGGCCGACAGCTCGCGAGCCAGCGCGGCGACCTTGGTGCCGCGCACCGAGCGCAGGTGATCGACCACGCCCTCCGAGTAGGACTCCTGTGCCCCGGCCAGCGCATAGTCCTCGCGGGTGAGCCGCGTGAGGGTGAGGCTGCCCTCGTCGTGGCGCTCGACGCGCTCCAGTGCCCGACCCAGTAGCGCGAGCTTGCCGTAGGGCATCTCCTCGTACAGGCGGCGATAGGTGCCCTGCACGTCGACGCCCGCCTCGATCAGCTCGGCGGCCATCACGTGGGCACGGGTGCCGGTGTTCTCGTACATGAAGCGCCCGGTGTCGGTGACCAGCCCGACGTAGAGGGCGTCGGCGACCTCGGGGGTGGCGTCCACGCCCAGCGCGCGCATGAGGTCCCACACGATCTCCGCGGTGCACGACGCCTCGGGGACGACGTGGTTGACCGTGGCGAAGCGCGTGTTGTCGTGGTGATGGTCGACGTTGAGCAGGCAGGCGGCCTCCTCGCGGAGGTCGGCCACCGGGTTGCGGTCGATGTTGCCGCAGTCCAGGAAGACCACGGTGCGCGAGGCGAGGTCGGCGGGCACCTCGTGCACGAGGCCGCGCAGCTCGAGGAAGGCGTACTCGTAGGGCAGCGGGAAGTCGTCGGCGGCGACGTAGACCAGGACGTCCTTGCCCAGCGCCTTGAGGACGCCCTCCATGGCCACCAGCGAACCCAGGGCGTCGCCGTCGGGTGCGACGTGGGCGAGCAGGAGGAAGCGCTCGTCGTCACGCAGGTGGTGCAGGACTGCCGCGCGGTCGTCGCTCATCACCCCTCCTCCTCGTCGACCAGCAGCTCCTCCAGGCGCGCCGCCCGGCGCACGGTCTCGTCGTCCACGAATATCAGCTCGGGCGTGCGCTTGAGGCGCAGCTCCGCGTTGATGGCGCTCTGGAGGAACCCTCGCGCCGAGCTCAGCCCCTCCAGCGATGCGGCCCGTGCGGCGTCGTCGCCCAGCACGCTCACGTAGACGCGGGCCTGGCGCAGATCTGGGCTGGTCGAAACGTCGGTCACGGTCACGAAGCCGATGCGGGGATCCTGCAGGCCCTGGGCCAGGGTGTCGCTGAGGACCGCGCGGATCACCTCGTCGACCCGCCGCATACGGCTGGAGGTCATCCTATGTCCTCGAAGGAGGCCAGCGTGCGCTCCACGTGCACGCCGGTCGGGAAGCGGTCATCCAGCCAACGCTCCACCTTGTCGACCGCATGGTCGAGGCGGCCCAGGTCGCCGCCCGTCAGCGCGCCGGCCAACGTGGCGCGCTGCCACAGGTCGTGGTGATCGACCTCAGCGATGGACAGGCCCATGCGCTGGTGCAGGAGCGCCTTCACCGACGACAGCTCCTTGCGCTTGGCCTTGAGGCTCCCGGCCTCGGGGAAGTGCAGCTCGATGCGCAGCAGCGCGACGTACGCGCCCACGTCCTAGGCGAGGACGCGCTCGACCTGCCGGGTCTCGAAGGCCTCCAGGACGTCGCCCTCCTTGACGTCCTGGAAGTTACGCAGCACGATGCCGCACTCGAAACCGGTGGCGACCTCGCGCACGTCTTCGTTGAAGCGACGCAGCGACTCGATCTCGCCCTCGTAGACCACGGTGCCGTCGCGCACCAGGCGCGTGCGGGCGCCGCGGACGATGCGCCCGTCGGTGACGTAGGAGCCGGCGATGACGCCGATGCGCGACGCGCGGAAGGTGGCACGCACCTCGACGCTGCCCAGCGCCTCCTCGACCTCCTCGGGGGCGAGCATGCCCTGCATGGCGGCGCGCAGCTCGTCCAGCGCCTTATAGATGACCGAGTAGGTGCGGATGTCCACGCCCTCGCGCTCGGCCACGGTGCGCGCGTCGCCCACCGGGCGGACGTTGAAGCCGATGATGAAGGCCTCCGACGCGGCGGCGAGCATCACGTCGGACTCGTTGATGCCGCCCACGCCGGTGTGGATGATGTTGACGGATATCTGGTCCTGGGGGAGCTTGGCGATCTCGTCCTGGATGGCCTCGGCAGAGCCGGCGACATCGGCCTTGACCAGCAGGGCCAGCTCCTGGAGCTCACCCGTCTGGATGGACTTGAAGACGTCCTCCAGGGAGCGCTTGCGCCCCGAGCGCCGCGCCTGCTGCTCCTGCTTGAGGCGCAGGCCGCGCTCCTCCGCGAGCTGGCGGGCGCGGCGGTCGTTCTCGACGACGCGGACGGTCTCGCCGGCCTCGGGCACCCCGTCGAAGCCCAGCACCTCGACCGGGTCGCCCGGCAGGGCCTCCTTGACGCGCGCACCCAGGAAGTCGTGCATGGCGCGCACGCGGCCCCAGTGGGAGCCCGCGGCCAGCGCGTCGCCGACGGTCAGCGTCCCGCGCTGGACGAGCAGGGTCACGACCGGCCCGCGGCCGGGATCGAGCTTGGACTCGACCACCACGCCGGAGGCCTCCACTGCGGGGTTGGCCTTGTAGTCCTCGAGCTCGGCGACGACCTGGATGGTCTCGAGCAGATCCTCGAGCCCGTCGTGCGTCCGCGCGGAGACGTCGACGAACTCGGTCTCCCCGCCCCACTCGGCCGGCTGCAGGGCGCGCTGGGTCATCTCGGTGCGCACGCGGGTGGGGTCGGCGCCCTCCTTGTCGATCTTGTTGACCGCGACGATGATCGGCACCTCGGCCGCCTTGGCGTGGTCGATCGCCTCCTCGGTCTGGGGCTTCACACCGTCGTCGGCGGCCACCACGATCACCACGATGTCGGTGACCTGGGCGCCGCGGGCGCGCATGGCCGTGAAGGCCTCGTGGCCCGGCGTGTCGAGGAAGGTGACGAGCTTGTCGTTGTGGTGGACCTGGTAGGCGCCGATGTGCTGGGTGATGCCGCCGGCCTCGCCCCCGGCCACCTCGGTGGACCGGATCGCGTCCAGCAGGGAGGTCTTGCCGTGGTCGACGTGGCCCATGATGGTCACCACGGGCGGGCGGTCGACGAGATCCTCGTCGGCGTCCTCGTACTCGGGCTCGGGCTCGACCTCGTCGGCGGCGTGGACGACCTCCACTTGGCGGCCGAACTCCTCGGCCAGCACGCCGATGGCGTCGTCGGACAGCGTCTGGGTGAGCGTGGCCATCTCGCCGCGCATCATCAGCTTCTTGATGACCTCGGGGACGGGCACGCCGAAGTACTCCGCGACGTCCTTGACCGTGGAGCCGGAGTTGATGCGCACCAGGTCGGTGGCCGACTGGGCCGCGGTGTCCAGCGGGGCGATCGTGTCGTTGTAGGTGCCCCGGCGGCGGCGGCCGCGGCGCTGGCGGCGCGGCGGGCCCTGCGGAGGACCGCCGCCGCCAGGGCCCTGGCGGCGGGAGGCCTGGGAATCGATGACCACCCGGCGACGGCCGCCCGGACCGGCGCTCGGAGCTCGCTCGCCGCGCAGGTCGCCACGGTTGGGGCGCTGCTGACGGCCCTTGCGCTCGCCCTCGGCGGTCTTGCCGTCGCCCTGCTTGCCCTCCGCCGCGGACGCCGCGGCCTGGCGGGCCTTCTGGGCCTCGCGGGCAGCCTGGCGCGCCGCGGCGGCGTCGCGGCCGTTGTTGCGCAGGGCGGCGTCGGCCTCCTGGGAGTCGACGGCCGAGGCCGAGGCCTTGACCTCGATGCCGGCCGCCTTCAGCTTGGTCATGACGTCCGCGGAGGACATGTCGTACTCGCGGGCGAGCTCGTGGACGCGCTTCTTTGCCATTGGTTCCTAGTTTAGGAGAGATTCCCGGAGGGCTGGCCTCCGGCGGTCATATCGCCGGTCCCGGGCACCAGCCGGTCGGGGACGATCACGCGTCGCCGCAGGGCACGACCGTAGGCGCCACGGCGCACCGCCTCCGCGTGACAGGCCGCATCGCAGACGTACGCGCCCCGGCCGGGCCGCGTGCCCGCGTGGTCGACCACGACCACCGCATCCTCGCCGGCGACGAGGCGGTGCAGCGCCTTCTTGGGCGCCACGCGGCGGCAGGCCACGCAGCGACGATGGGGGACGTGTGCAGCGATCCTAGGACGCGCGCTCCTCGGAGGGCGCGGGGTCCAGCTCACCGTCGGGCGGCGCCGCCTCGGAGGTGGGCTCGGCCGCGTCGGAAGCGGGCGCGGCCGCCTCGGGATCCAGCTCACCGTCGGG
>JBBJOB010000089.1:0-8132 GCA_037721455.1 Solirubrobacteraceae bacterium
TCGCGATCCTCACTGTGGCCGAGCTGGCCGGGCCGCCGCTGCTGGTGGCCTGGCAGGCGCGGCTGGCGCGCTGAGCACGGCGACACTGTAGGCGTGACCATCCTCCTCGCTGCGCTGGCCGTGGGCGCCGGCGCAGTTCTGCAGTCGGCGACGGGCTTCGGCTTCGCGATCGTCGCCGCGCCGGCGCTGGTGGCCCTCGTCGGGCCGGAGGCGACTGTGGGCGCGCTGTCGGTGCTCGCGCTGGTGATCAACGGCCTGACGCTGGCAGGGGAGCGACGCAGGCCGCGGCCGGCGCCCGGCGACGCCGCCGCGCTCGTGGCCTGGGCGCTGCCCGGGCTGGCCATCGGCGCGCTGGCGCTGGCAACGCTGCCTGAGCGCGCGCTCGAGGCGGCGGTCGGCGCCGCCGTGCTCGGGGCGCTGGCGGTGCGGGTCGCGACGAGGGCGGGAGGGCCGGCGCGCCGCGCGGAGCGCACCGCGAGCCGAAGCATTCTCCGGCGGCGCACGCGGCTCGGCCGGCGGCCGCTTCGCGCCGCGGCCGGGCTCGTCTCCGGGTCGCTGGCCACGTCCACCGGCCTCAGCGGGCCGCCGCTGGTGCTCTTTCTCACCGGCCGGCCGCTGGACGCCGAGCAGGTGCGCGACACGCTGGCGCTCGTCTTCCTGGCCCAGGGCGCGCTGGGTCTCGCGGCGCTTGCCTTCTTCGACTCGCTCGCGCTGCCCGAGGGCATGGCCCTCCTCGCTGTAGCCGCCGTGGCCGGCCAGGTGGCCGGCCGCCGTGCCTTTGCCGCGCTGCGTGCCGCCGACCGCTTCGAGCCGGTGCTGCTGGGCGTGCTGGCCCTCGCGGGGCTTGCGGCGCTGCTCTCCGGCCTCCTCTGACGATGCTCACAGGCGGGCCTGGACCCAGGCGGTGAGCTCGGGCAGCACCCCGGGGTCGAGGTTGTGCGCGGCGGGGCTCTCGTGGTACTCGACGGCCAGGCCGCCTTCGGTGAGCAGGTCGCGCGCGTCGCGGCCGAAGTCGGCCCGGATGATCGGGTCGTTCGCGCCGTGGGCGATGCAGACGGGCAGGTCGCGGCGGCTCTCGAGCTCGGCCTCCCAACCGTCGACCACCGGTACGAAGCCGCTCATGGCCAGAATGCCGGCGGGTGAGGGGCGCCCGCTGCCCAGGCCCACGGCGTAGGACATGACCGCGCCCTGGGAGAAGCCGCCCAGCACGGTGCGCTCCCAGTCGATGCCCCGCTCGGCCAGCCAGCCGTCGAGGAACGTCGTCAGCGCCCCGTAGCCCTGCGCGAAGGTCTCGGCGTCGGGGAAGCCGACGCGCGGCACGCCGTACCAGTGGCGCCCACCGGGCGGGAGCGACAGCGGGCCGCCGGGGCTCAGGCCGACGAGCCGGCCCTGCGGGTCGAGGGCGTCGAGCACGGGCAGCAGGTCGTGCTCGTCCGAGCCACGGCCGTGGACGAGGATCAGGGCCCCGGCAGGCTCGCCGGTGGCCTCGCGGACCTGGTGGGGGAGGGTCATCGGGGGTTGGGAAGCGGCGTCAGCGTCCGCTCCAGCGTCTCGCGCAGCGGCTCGTGCTGGCGGGGGAGCTTGAGGGCCTCGCCCAGCGACTCGCCCGGCTCGTCGGCGTCGAAGCCGATGTCGCGCGACGCCAGCTCGAACAGCACGCCGTTGGGCTCGCGGAAGTAGACGGAGTGGAAGTACTGGCGGTCGATGATCGCCGTGGGCTGCGCGCCGGCCTGCGCGACGCGCGACCTGAAGGCCTCCAGCTCCTCGTCGTCGGCCACCGACCACGCGATGTGGTGCACGGTGCCCGCGCCCTGGACTCCCGCCTCGCTCGGCGGCGCGCCGAGGTGCAGGTGCCCGTGGCGGGTCGGACCGCTGGCGTTCCAGCGCCCCTTCGGGCCGGCCTCCATCCCAAGCGCCTCCAGCAGTGGTGCGCTTGCCGCGGGATCGCGCGCGAAGGTCCGCACGCCCTGGAAGCCCTGCAGTGCGTGCTCGGGCGCGATGCCCTCGGCACGGGCACGCAGCGGGGTGTCGGCCACCGTCGTGGTCATCAGCGTGTGCCCCAAGCCCTCGGGGTCGGCGAAGTGCAGCAGCCGGCCCGCGGCGTCGGTGCGCACGCCCTCGCCGGCCAGGCGATCGGCCCAGAAGGCCAGCGCCTCCTCGTCGGCGACGCGCCACTCGATCTTGTCGACCATCCCCGCCCCGGCGCGCCCGCGGGGCGCTCCCGGGAACTCGAAGAACGTCAGCACGGAGCCCGGGGAACCAACCTCATCGCCGTAGTACAGGTGGTACACGTCGGGTGCATCGAAGTTCACCGTCTTCTTGACCAGCCGAAGCCCGAGCACGCGGGTGTAGAAGTCCACGTTCACGGGGGCGTCGGCGGTGATCGCGGTGATGTGGTGAAGGCCCTCAAGCTTCATCTTCCGCAAACATAGCACGTGATTGCGTACGCAACGATCATCGCCCGAGCGGCGCGAAACCGCGACAGCGGCGGCGCGCCCGATGCTAGCGTCGTTGCGTACGCAAAGGTCTGACCGATGGCGACCACCGCGAAACCCCTCCTCCCCGATGCCGGCCTCGACACCGGCGAGCTCGCCGCCTGGCGCGGCCTGCTGCGTGTCCACGCCGCGATGGTGCACGCGCTGGACGCCGAGCTGGAGGCCGCCCACGGCCTGCCGCTGAGCCACTACGAGGTGCTCATGTCCCTGGGCGAGGCTCCCGACGGTCGCATGCGCATGTGCGATCTGGCCGAGCGGGTGCTGCTCAGCCGCAGCGGCCTGACCCGCCTGGCCGACCGCCTCGAGCGCGATGGCCTGATATGCCGAGCCAGGTGCTCGGACGACGCGCGCGGATCCTTCGCCTGTCTCACCGACGCCGGTCACGACACCCTCGCGCAGGCCCGCCAGACCCATCTGGAGGGCGTGCGCCGTCACTTTCTCGAGCACCTCGGCCAGCAGGAGCTCGCGTGCCTCTCCGCCGCCTGGGAGCGCGTGCTCCCCGGCGCCGCGCGGTAGGTCCCGGCTGACCCCTTTCGCCATCCACGCCCGCGACCCCGGTTCGCGGGCGCGCGCCGGAACCATCAGGACCGCACACGGCCCAGTCCGCACGCCCGCCTTCGTGCCCCTGGCCACCAAGGCCACGGTCAAGGGACTGGAGCCCCGCGAGGTGGCCGAACTGGGCTACGACATGGTCCTGGGCAACACCTACCACCTGTTCCTCGACCCCGGCCACGAGCTGATCGCCCGCTTCGGAGGGCTGCACCGCTTCATGGGCTGGGATCACCCGATCGTCACCGACTCCGGCGGCTTTCAGGTCTTCTCCATGGGCCACGGAACGGTCGCCGACGAGATAAAGGCCCGCCCGCCCGCGGCGGCGACGGGCGGGCGAGAGAGGGCCGGCAAGGTGCTGGCCATCGAGGAGGACGGCGTGCGCTTCCGCTCCCACCTCGACGGGTCGGAGAAGCTGCTTCGCCCTGAGACCTCGATGGAGGTCCAGGCCGCTCTGGGCAGCGACCTCGCGCTGGTCTTCGACGAGTGCACGCCCTTCCACGTCGATCGCGATTACACCGCGCGCTCCACGCAGCGCACGCACCGCTGGCTGGATCGCTGCCTGAGCTGGCACGCTGAACACGGCCCGACGGACCAGCTCGTCTACGGCATCGTGCAGGGCGGCGTCCACGAGGACCTGCGCGTGGAGTCGGCCCAGGCGGTGGCGGCCAGCAGCAGCGACGGGATCGCCATCGGCGGCTCCCTTGGCGCCGACAAGGAGGAGATCTACCGCGTCACCGGGTGGGCAACCGCCGTCCTGGGCGGGCGGGACGAGCTCCGCCCGCGCCACCTGCTGGGCATCGGCGAGGTCGACGACCTGATCGCCGGCGTGGAACTGGGCATCGACACCTTCGACTGCGCCATGCCCACCCGCCTGGGGCGCCACGGCATGGCGCTGGTGCCCGACCCCGACCATCGCTGGCGCGTCGACCTGGGCGCGGCGCGCTGGCGCGACAGCCGCGAGCCGATCATGGAGGGCTGCCCGTGCCCGGCCTGCGCGGCAGGCCACCCCCGCGGCTACGTGCGCTACCTGCTCAAGAGCCGCGAGCTGACCGCGCTGCGCCTGCTCAGCATCCACAACCTCGCGTTCCTGTCGCGCCTGATGGCCGATCTGCGGCACGCGATAGCGGCGGGCACGCTGGCACAGACCGCGAGGGCCTTGCGCAGCGGTGCCGCGCCAGGAGAAGTGCCGGAAGTGCCGGCCACGTCCTGACGGGCTGCCCGTCAGTCAGCCACGTTGTCGTCGACGAGACCCTCGAGTTCGTCGATCACGCTCGGGGTATCGTCGCCGGTGATCTCGCGCGTCTCGACCGCCTGGGAGCCTCCTCCACCCCCGGCCCCCGTGGCGATGGCCACCACGCCGGCGACGACCAGCAGCGCGGCCAGCGCCAGCGCTGCGATCCGTGGGCCGTTACGCCGGCGGCGCGGCTCGGGCCGGCGGCGGCCCGGGGGCGGCGCGGGCGGGGGCACGCGCTCCTCGCCGGCGCGCGGCGCGTGGGGTGCGAGCCGCTGCGGCGAGGCGGCCACGGCAGCCATGCGGGTGGCCGCGGTGTCGTCCTGGTTGATCGCCTGCGTCGCATCGGTGGGCAGCGGGCCCTCGCCGCGCGCGGCGGCCGCGAAGCCCTGGCGCATGTCGTCGGCCGAGTCCCAGCGCTCTTGGGGGTCCAGCGCGAGCGCGCGCTCGATGGCTCCGGCGAGCTGGGGCGAGACCTCGGGGTTGACCTCGTCGGCGCGCGGGGGGATCTCGCTCTGCTGCTTGAGCGCCAGCTCGGTCAGTGACGAGGCGTCGTAGGGCAGGCGGCCCGTGACGAGCTGGTAGGCCACCACGCCCAGCGCGTAGATGTCGGTGCGCGGCCCGGCCTCCTCGCCGTGGGCCTGCTCGGGCGCCAGGTAGGCGGCGGTGCCCAGCACCGAGCCGGCCTGGGTGATGGCCGCGGAGTCGGTCGCCTTGGCTATGCCGAAGTCGGCCAGCTTGACCACGCCCTCGTCGGAGCGCATCAGGTTGCCCGGCTTGACGTCGCGGTGCACGACGCCGTGGCGGTGCGCGTAGGCCAGCCCGCGGCAGGCGCCGTCGACGAGGGCCATGGCGTCGGCCACGGGCATGGGGCTCTGGTCCTTGAGGATCTGGGCACCCGACTGGCCGCGGATGTGCTCCATGACGATGTAGTGGCGGTCGCTCGGCTCGTCGAGGCCGAAGTCGAAGACCTGCACGATGTTGGGGTGCACCAGGCGCGCGGCGGCCAGCGCCTCACGGCGGAAGCGCGACACGAAGTTCGCGTCGTCCGCCAGGTGCTCGGCCAGCAGCTTCACGGCGACGTTGCGCTCCAGTCGGCGGTCGAAGGCGAGCTGCACCGTTGACATGCCGCCGAAGCCCAGCCGCTCGCCCAGCTCGTAGCGCCCGGCGATGATCTCGTCGGCCTTCACGGACCGAACTCCCCGGGGGCCAGGCCGTCTTCGGGAGGGGGCAGCTCGTCCGAGGGCAGGTCGGGCTCGGGCTGGGGGGCGGGGTCGGGCTGGGGCTCGGGGTCGGGCTGGGGCTGGGGCTCCTCCTCCTCGGGCGGCGGCTCCTCCTCCTCCTCGGGCGGCTCCGTCGTCTCGGTCGTGGGGACCTCCTCCTCCTGCACCTCGTCCTCGGCCTCCTGAGCCTGCTCCTGGCAGTCGGTGGCCACCACGCCCTCGAGCACGCCGACCCCCTCGTTGAGGTTGTCCAACAGCTCGGTGTCGACCGAGTTTGGCAGGCCGACCACCGCGTCGCGCACCTGGCGCACCTGCCCGTCGACCTCGTCGCAGCGCTCCTCCTCGACGAAGCGCGCGACGTCGCTCAGCTCCTTGCGCAGCGTGTCGGCGTCGGAACCGGGGATGCCGCCCTCGGTGCTGCCGCAGGCGCCCAGGCCCAGCGCTGCCGCGATGGCGAGAAGGGAGAGGGCTGATCGTCGGGTGGTCATTGTCCGTGTTGCAGTCGCTGCGCGAGGGAGTCGGGGAGCTCCGCCGCGCGGATGGCCGCCGCGGCACCCTCGATGTCGTACTCCGTGCGCTGCCAGACAGCCCGCTCGCGGTCCAGATCGAGCAGAAGCCAGGCGGCACGCGAGTCGCCGTCTCGGGGCTGCCCGACGCTGCCGGGATTGAGGAGCCACCCGGCGTCGCCACCGAGTTCGGCCTCGTCGTCAGGGTAGCGTCGCTCCCCGCTCACCGGCCCATCCTGCGGCCGGGTGAAGGCCAGGGCGACGTGCGAGTGGCCGATGAGGGCCACGCGCTCGCGCATGCCGCTCAGCGACAGCTCGGCCAGCAGGGGGGAGAGGACGTACTCCCAGATGGGGTCGCGCGGGGAGGCGTGATAGAGCCCCACGCCCTCGCGCTGGTCGCTGGGGCGCAGCCCGCGCAGGTAGGTGATGTTCTCAGGCTCCATCTTCTCCTGGGTCCACTCCACCGCCGCGGCCGCCCCGGGGGAGAACTCGTCGATGGGCAGCGCCCCGGTGACCGCGAGGTCGTGGTTGCCGGCCAGGCACACCTCGGCGTGCTCGCGGGCCAGGGCCACGCAGGCGTCGGGGTCGGCGCCGTAGCCGACCAGATCGCCCAGGCACCAGATCGCGTCGGGGCCTTCAGCGCCCGCGGCTTCGAGCACGGCCTCGAAGGCGTGGCGGTTGCCGTGGATGTCGGAGATGATCGCGACCCGCATAGGGGAGGGGTGCCTACAGTCCTGGGGATGGCCCGCGGAGCCCTGCGCGTGGTGGCGGCCGTGGTCGCCGCGGTGGTGGTCGCCGAGCTGGCGGTGCTGGTGCTCTGGCCGCGCGAGGGCGTACTGGACCCGCTCCCGGTGAGCCCCGAAGCGTACTTCACGCAGGGGCAGATCGACCGCGCGGAGGCCTACCGCACCCCGCAGACGTGGCTGTCGCTCGGTGTGCTGGCGGTGGAGATCGCCGTGCTGGCCTGGGTGGTGGCCCGCCCGCCGAGGGTCCTGCGCCGGCTCCTCGGACGAGCACCGGCGCGCCGGCGAGGCGAGTTGCCACCGGATAGCGACGACAACTCGCCCCGGCCGCTCGTCCGCGCCGCCGCGGTCGGCGCCGTCCTCTCGCTGCTGGTCGCCGCGGCGGCGCTGCCGCTCCAGGTGGTCCTGCGGGCCCGGGCCATCGAGGTGGGACTGGTCACCCAGGGGTGGGCCGGCTACGCCTTCGACGTCGTGCGCTCATGGGCGATCGCGGCCGCCTTCGCGGCGCTCGGCGCGATCGCGGCGGTGTGGCTGCTGCGCCGGGCCCCGCGGACCTGGTGGCTGTGGGGCTCCGGGATCGTGGTGGCCTTCGGGTTCTTCACCGTGGCGCTGTACCCGGTCGTCGTGGACCCGCTCTTCAACGACTTCCGCCGCCTCGAGGAGGGAGAGCTGCGCCGCGACACCCTGGAGCTCGCGCGCCGCGCCGGCGTGCGGGTCGGCGAGGTCTACGTGATGGACGCCAGCCGGCGCACCACGGCGGCCAACGCCTACGTGGCCGGGCTGGGAGCCTCCAAGCGCGTCGTGCTCTACGACACCCTCCTCGAGGCCTTCCCCCCCGACGAGGTGCGCCTGGTGGTGGCCCACGAGCTGGGCCATCAGTTCTACTCCGACCTCCCGCAGGGCCTGATCTTCCTGGCCGTGGTGACGCCGTTCGGGCTGTTCGCCGCGCACCTGCTGGTGCGCCGGGTCGCCCCGCAGGGCGGCGTCGGCGCGCTGCCGGCGCTGGGCCTGGCCATCGTGGTGCTCGTCCCGGCCATCACCTGGGTCTCCAACCAGCTCTCGCGCGAGGTCGAGGCCCGTGCGGACACCTTCTCGCTGCAGCTCACCGACGCCCCGCGCTCGTTCGCGGACTTCGAGCGGCGCATCACCCTGCGCAACGTCGGCGACCCGGCGCCGCCCGGCTGGCGGACCTTCCTGCTGTCCACCCACCCGTCGACCGTGGACCGCATCGGGACGGCCGAGGCGTGGGAACGCGGGGCGCGGCCGTAAAGGTCGGCGCCTGCGAACGGCAGCAGCGAGGGAGAGCCCGGGACCGCCCGAGCCTCCCCGAGTGACTCGTCTCGTTCCTTCCGGGCGCTTGCTAGCGAGGGCTAGCAGATTGC
>JBBJOB010000090.1:0-8078 GCA_037721455.1 Solirubrobacteraceae bacterium
GGCGGGCCGCGCCACCGCCGCGCTGCACGCCGCCGCCGTCCCGCCCGGCACGCCGACCCACGGCGCCGTCCAGGAGGCCGGCGTGCTCGAGCGCTGGCTGGCCCTGCTGGCGCCCCACGCTCCGGCGCTGGCCGGGCGGGCGGCCGCGCGGGCCGCCCCGGTGACCCGCGCGCTGCTGGAGGCTCCCGCCGCCGCGCCCGTGCCCCTGCACCGCGACCTGCACGACGGCCAGGTCCTCGTCGACGCCGATGGGGCCGTCGCGCTGCTCGATCTCGACACGCTGGCCGCCGGCGAGGCCGCCCTCGACGTGGCCAACCTGCTGGTCCACCTCGAGCTGGCCGCGCTCCAGGGCCGCTGCAGGCCCGAGCGCGCGGCCGGCGCCGCGGCGGCCTTCCTGGAGGGCTACGGGGAGCCCCCGCCGGCCGACCGCCTGGCCGCCCACGCCGACGCCGCCCGATTGCGCCTGGTCTGCGTGCACGCCTTCCGCCCCGCGCCGGAGGGGCTCTTCGACGCGCTGCTGGCGCGGGTGGGCGCGGGCGCTCCGTCATGTCTGATCTTCGATCCTGAGCATGCTAACGTCTGAGCATGTCTCTGGAGCGTCGCCTCCAGGTGCTCATCGACGAGGAGCGCCATCAGCGGATCACCGCGGTCGCCCGGGAGCGCGGCGTCTCGGTGGGTGCGGTGGTCCGTGAGGCGCTGGACCGTGGCCTGCCCGACCCGCAGAGCCGGCGCCGCGCCGCGGGTGAGCGGCTGCTCGAAGCGGCGGACATGGCAGTGCCCGAGCCGCCCGACCTGCGGGCCGAGCTCGAGGAGCTTCGCGGCCGGCGCGGATGATCGTCTTCGACACCACGGTCCTCGTCTACGCCAAGGGCGCCGAGCACCGGTTCCGGGACCCGTGCCGAGCGCTGATCGCTGCTGTCTCCGACCGCCGTGTCGAGGCGACGACGACGGCCGAGGTCATCCAAGAGTTCGTCCACGTCCGCGCCCGACGGCGCGGACGGCCGGACGCGGTGGGCCTGGGCAACGACTACGCCGAGCTGCTGGCGCCGCTGTTGCCTGTGACCCGAGAGCACTTGCAGCGCGGTCTCGCCCTATTCGAGCACGCGGAGCGCCTGGGCGCGTTCGACGCCGTCCTGGCCGCGACGGCGAGCGCCGCCGGCGCCGAGGCGCTCGTGTCGGCCGACGCGGCGTTCTCCGCTGTCGAGGGGCTTCGCCATGTCGCGCCCGATGCCGCGGGCGTGGCGTCGCTGCTCTAGTGGCCGCCCCCGCAAATACGCACCGTTCCGGCGGCCGCCGATCACCGCCTGGCACCACCCGGCGACCGGTCATGTGCCAGAGGCACACTCCCGGATCGCCGCGCGGCGCCAGCCGGCGCCGGCAACCACCGGCGACGGCACGTATTTCCGTGGACGACCACTAGTGGCCCCTTCGGCGAGTCCTGCGGCGTTTCGCCGGGCGACAACCACCACACGACTCACCGGAGGAACCACTAGAAGGTCCGCCACGGAGATCGGGCAGTAATGCGGCAATCGGTGTCCGACGGCCGCGGGTTGTCAGGCCACGCCGAGTGGGCGCCGGACCGCGCGTCCGGCCCCTGGCGGGCAGGGCGCCGGACCACCGGCGCCGGCGAGGGAGAAGGGGGAGGCGCGGTGGCGCCGCAGGTCGACGGGGGCCCTGACGCGTCACGGCCCCCAGACGATCGGTGAGCGTGTCAGAGACGCGCCCTACAGCGGGCCGAACACGACACGGAGTCCCAGGCCCAACCCCGGCGACGCGTTACCGCCCCTCCATGGGTGCCGATCCTCCGTCGCCGCTGCCGTCGTAACCGAGCCGACGACTGGCATGAGTTGCGCATCGCCGCGGGAGGCCGGGCGCCCCCCGACCAGCGCCTTCCCGGCGCCGCGCCCACCGCGTGGGAGATCTGGTGCTTGCGCCAGAAGACGAGGTCGGTGTCGTGGCGCAGCAGCTCGGGTCGAAGTCGTATCTCCAGGTCGACGAAGCGACCGGAAGAAGTGCCGACCTGCGTGCGGACCTCGACTCGCCAGTCGCCGTAGGCGCGGATGCGGTTGCACAGCTCGCGCAGCGCGGTCGCGCGCTGCCGGAGCGCGCACCGCTCGCCGTGCGCAGCAGCCCTCGCCTGCATCACGAGGTCCTCGGCGGCGAAGTCGAGCATCGACGCGACGAACGGCGCGGCAAAGCCCGTCACGTGCTCCAGGACGCCGGCGGTCACCTCGGTGAGCCGGTTCTCCGCCGGGTCGAGTCCGTGTCTGGGGACGTACTTGGTGACGCGCCCGAGGAACGAACGGCTCAGCGGCATGCGCCGGGAGCATCGCAGAGCCGCCGCCCGCCCCGCCCGTGAGCCGGCGCGGACGTCAGGACGTCCGTGCGACCCGCGACCATCCGGCGATGGCTCGCCAACAAGAGCAGCTCTCGCTCCTGTCGGAACCGTGGGTCACGGTGACCTTCCATCCAGACCGCCCCCCACCGGCCGCGACCGGCCCGGGTGACGTGGGGGCGTACTCGGCTGCGCTGGAAGCGGCCCCCGGCCTAGAAGGCTGGGGACGATCCGAGGATGAGGCCCTGACCTCGCTCGCCGAGAGTCTGCGCCCTCACGTGCGCGAGCAGGCGCCAGAGGGGGCGCTGACGCCGCTCGGGCAGGCGCTGATGGCGGCCGCGGTGCTCCCGGGCGAGGACCTGACCGGCTATCTGCGCCGCTGGGCCCGCGAGCCTGTGCTCGAGGGCCGGTGGGCCGCCGCCTACAGCTCCGCCCCGTCCTCGTAGAGCTTGAGCACCCGCACGGCGCCCGGGGGGGAGGCGTCGAGGCACAGGCGGCACAGCACGCATTCGTCCACGTTGTCGTCGACGATCTCCACGCCGCCGCCGTTCTCGGCGACCGCGTAGATGTCGACGGGGCAGACCTCCTCGAGCTTCGCGGCCAGCTCCGTGTCGCCTGCGTGGTCGTCGGCCACCTCGATGCCGATGAACAGGGCGTCGGTCCTCATGGCGTGGCCTCCTCGCCGAGCTTGGCCTTCACCGCGTCGGGGATCTCGTCGATGCGCTCGACGACCTGGATCCCGGCCTCCTGCAGTCGCTCGATCTTCTGGGCGGCCGTGTCCTCCTCGCCCTCGACGATCGTCCCGGCGTGGCCGAAGGACATGCCCTTCATCTCCTCGGAGTCCATGAACCGCCCGGCCATGAAGGCCACGATCGGCAGGCGCGAGTCGTTGTCGGCCATCCACTGGGAGAGCTGGGCCTCCATCCGCCCACCGGGCTCGGTGTAGATGACGATGGCCTCGGTCTGCTCGTCGGCCTCGAAGAGCGGCATGAGCTCGGCGTAGGTCGAGCCGATGATCGCGTCGCCGCCGATGGAGATGGCCGTGGAGACGCCCAGGCCGGCGGCGGTCAGGGTGGATGAGATCTCCGTGGTCATGCCTCCCGAGCGCGACATCACGCCCACGCGGCCGGGCTGGTAGGCCTTCGCGGCGTCCTTGGCGGGCCCGCCGATGCCGCCCATCTTGGCCACACCGGGCACGATCAGGCCCAGGCAGTTGGGGCCGATGATGCGCGCGCCGTAGAGGTTGGCCAGCTCCACCATCTGCGCGACGTCGCGGCGCGGGATGCGCTCGGTGACGACGACGATCAGCCCGATGCCGGCCAGGAGGGCCTCGAACACGGCGTCCTTGGTGAAGGCGGGGGGGACGGTCACCACCGAGCCGTCGGGCACCTGCCCGCCGTTGTGCTCCACGACCTGCCCGACGGTGTCGAAGACCGGCACGCCGTGGACCTCGCGGCCCTTGCGTCCCGGCGTCACGCCGCCGACGATCTTCGCGCCGAAGTCAAGGCACTCCCGCGTCAGGTTGACCGCCTCGCGGCCCGTGATGCCCTGGACGATGAACGTGGTGTCGCCGTCGATGAGGATGGACATCAGCGGCCCCCCTTGGCCTTCTGGACCGCCCGCTCCGCGGCCTCGTGCAGGGACACCGAGCGGTCGAAGTGCTCGACGCCGTACTTGCGCAGGATCTTGAAGCCCTCCTCCTCCCAGGCGCCGGGGATGCGAAAGACGGCGATCGTCTGCGCCGGGTCCTTGCCGAGCTCCAGGCAGGCCTTGATGACCCCGCGCGCGACGATGTCCACGCGGGTGTTGGAGACGATCGACATCATCACCGCGATCGTCTCCACGCCGTCCTTCTGGAGCACCGCCTTGGCCAGCCCGCAGGCCTTGGCCACCGACGGGTTGCCGCCGATCTCCGAGTAGTTGGCCGGCCTGCCGCCGGCCGACTGCACGGCGTCGGTCAGCGTCAGGGAGCCGCCGCCCGCGCCGATGACCAGGCCGAGGTCGCCGTGGAAGCCGGCGTCCTGGCCCTGGATCACCCCGCGGTGGTCGGCGGCGTCCACGCGCGCCACCGTCTCCTCGAAGGTGCTGGGCGTGTGCACGCCGCGGTCCTCGTCCTCGCCGATGCCCAGGTCGCGCAGCAGGGCGCGCTGGCGGCCCTCGGCCTCCTTCTCCATCTCCACGTGGGCGTCCAGGGCCACGAACGAGCCGTCCTCGAGCTCGGCGAGCGGGTTGATCTCCGCCAGGAGGAGGTCGTTGTCCTGGAACGCGCGGGCCAGGCGGGTGAGGATGGGCACCAGCCGGGTCAGCGCGCGGCCGGTGACTCCCGCGGCGGCGATGGCCTGCTTGGCCTGGAAGTCCTGGGCAGGCAGGAGGCAGGACAAGTGCTGGCGCCCGACGTGGTCGGGGTGCTCGCGGGCCACCTGCTCGATGTCGATGCCGCCCATGTCACTGAACAGCAGCAGCGGACAGCGCGCGGTCCCGTCCCACACCACGCTCGCGTAGTACTCCTGCTTGACCTGTGCGCGCGGGTCGACCAGCACGCCGCGCGGCGTGTGGCCCTTGATCTCCAGCTCCAGGACGTCGGCGGCGTGGCGCTCGGCCTCCTCGGGCGTGTCGGCGAACTGCACGCCACCGGCCTTCATGCGCCCGCCGGTGAGCACCTGGGACTTGATGACCGTCGGGCCGTCGATGCGCTGGGCGACCTCGCGGGCGGCCGCAGCGTCTGTGACGAAGCCGTAGTCGGTGACCGGGATGCCCGCGCGCTTGACGATCTCGCGCGCCTCGTACTCGTAGAACCTCATGCGGCGCGGGACCCTAGCGGCCCCGCGCCGCACGCGGGTTGGCGGGGCGCCTCAGTAGCCGACCTGCTCGCGCAGCCAGTCGCGCAGGACCGGGGAGCCCACCCACGCGTACACGCCGTAGGTGCCGACCGAGCCGCAGCCCGGCACCCCGTAGCTCGTCACCCCGGCCAGCCTCCAGCGGCCGTCGACCTTGCGGGCGAGCGGACCGCCCGAGTCGCCCCCGCAGGTGTCCGGGCTGCCGTCCTCGTGGCCGGCGCAGAGCATCACGCTGCCGTCGAAGTCCTCGTCGTGCGGTGAGCAGAACTCGTCGCTGATGATCGGCAGGAACGCCGAGCGCATCAACACCGGGAAGCTGTTCGACCCCGACCCGACCGACCTCAGGTCGCCCCACCCGGCGATGTAGCCGTTGCGCCCGACGAAGTGGGTGCCCTCGCCCACGAGCCGCGCCGGCTTGTAGGGCACGGTGTACCTGAGGCGCAGGAGGGCCATGTCCCCGTACGACGAGGCGGCATCGTAGCCCGGGAACATCCGGACGCTGGAGACGCTCCTGATCCGCCCACCCCGGTTCAAGTTCTTGGTGCCCAGAAGCACCCGCACTTCCGAGGCGGCCTTGACCTCACCCTCCTCGTCGAGGAGGCAGTGGGCAGCGGTGAGGACCCACCGCGAGGACACCAGAGTTCCGCCGCAGAACTGACGCTCGTAGCGGCTTCCCTCGCTGGTGTTGAGGATAGCCGCGACCCAGTTCACGTCGCTGCGCGTCTCGAGCGTGCCCTCGTTGATCGAGGCCTCGCCCCGGGCGGCCGAGGCGTCGGCCGGGGCCGCGGCCTGGCCGAGTGCGACGAGGGCGAGGCAGACCAGCAGCGCTTTCACCGTCCAGCCTGCGCGAGCGTCCTGTGAACCGGTCATGGCGTTCCTTTCGTGGAAGGTCGAGGACGCCCTCTTGGCGTCGCCGGAAAGCGTACTCCCTCGCTATGCCTTCTGCATCCCGTACCGCTGCGCCAGCTCGGGATCCTTGGCGGCCAGCATCTCCGCCAGGTCGACCATCACGCGACACTGCTTCCACGTCGCGTCGTCCTGCATCTTGCCGTCGATCATGTGCACGCCGCGCCCGTCGGGGATGGCCTCGAGGACCTTCTTGGCGAAGGCGACCTCGTCGGGATCGGGGGAGAACACCTTCTTGGCGATGTCGATCTGCACGGGGTGCAGCGACCACGTGCCCACGCAGCCCAGCAGGAACGCCGCGCGGAACTGGGTCTCGCAGCCCTCGACGTCCTTGATGTCGCCGAAGGGCCCGTAGAAGGGAAGGATCCCGGCGCTGGTGCAGGCGTCGACCATCCGCGCGAGGGTGTAGTGCCAGGGGTCCTGCTGCGCGCTTGTGCGGGGGGCCTCCAGGTCGCCGCCCACCGGGTCCTCGATCACGCGGTAGCCGGGATGGCCGCCGCCCACGCGCGTGGTTTTCATGCGCCGGAAGGCGGCCAGGTCGGCGGGGCCCAGGCTCATGCCCTGCATGCGCGGCGAGGCGTGGGCGATCTCCTCGACGTTGGCCACGCCTGTCGAGGTCTCCAGGAGCGCGTGCACCAGCAGCGGGCGGTCCAGGCCGGCGCGCGCCTCGAGCTGGGCCAGCAGGCGGTCCACGTAATGGATGTCCCAGGGCCCCTCGACCTTGGGCACCATGATGACCTCGAGCTTGTCGCCGATCTCGCCGACGAGCTGGGTGAGGTCGTCCAGGACCCACGGCGACTCGAGCGCGTTGATGCGCGTCCACAGGGCGGTCTGGCCGAGGTCCATCGTCTTGCCGACCTCGATCAGCCCTGCCCGCGCCGCCTCCTTGCGGTCCGCCGGGATCGCGTCCTCCAGGTTGCCCAGGAGGATGTCGGTCTTCGTGGCGATGTCGGCCGCCTTGGCGACCATCTTCTCGTTGGAGAAGTCCAGAAAGTGGATCATCCGCGTCGGCGTGACTGGAATCTCGCGAAGCGGGTAGGGAGCGTCAAGCGCCAAGGGCTTGTAGAAGTCGCGTGGGTGTCGCATGGGGACGGGACCCTATCGGCCGGACCGCGAGGTGATCCAAGTGGGCGTCAGCCGCGCTAGTGCGGATGAAGAAAGCGACTACTGGAGGATTCGATGTCACAGACGGTCAACTACGTGTTCGACACGCTCGACGACGTACACAAGGACAAGTCGGCGGCTACACGCCGACAGATGATCGCCGGAGCGTCGGCGGCGCTCGGCTCGATGGGCTTGCTGGCCTGGGCCGACCAGGCTGAGGCGCAGACGTCGCTGGGCGTGCCGCCGAACACCAGCGAGCCCAACACGCCGCAGACGATTCTCAACGCCGCGGCGACCGTAGAGGTGCTGGCCACGATCGTCAACACGGTCGGCCTTGAGCGCGTCTCGCTGAGCGCGCTCGAGAAGCAGAACATCGCCGGGGCGGCCTTCGAGGAGAAGGTCCACTACGAGGTGCTGATCTCCGACGCGGTGGGTGGCATCCCGTTGACCAAGCGCATCTGGGTGCCCGACGCGGTCTTCGCTGATCGTACCGGCTTCTTCGGCAACCTGGCCGTGGGCGACCAGATCTTCATCAACGCCTACCTGCTGGCCACGACGGTCTTCGCGCGTTTCGGCACGACGACCGGGTCGCGTTTCGCGCGCTTCGCCGCCGAGTTCATGGGCGCCGAGGCCGTGCACCGCGCGCTGGCCATCCAGTCGCTCAGCGGCCAGACGACGTCGGGCAACGACCGCGTCTTCATGAAGTTCTCGGGCCGCGAGCAGGCCACCACGGTCCCCAACACCGGCGCGCCGGGCTTCACCCGCATCGACGTCGCCGTCCAGCAGCTGCAGGCGGCCGGCTTCGGCTTCGGCGAGCAGGGCTCGCTGCCTGGCGCGTTCTTCGAGTACGACGAGGTCTCGCAGCGTACGCCCGAGCCCAGCTTCGTCCACACCCG
>JBBJOB010000091.1:0-8037 GCA_037721455.1 Solirubrobacteraceae bacterium
TCTTGCAGCCCTTGGCGCCCGAGCGCATGGCGCTGGTCAGCGCGCGCTTCATGGCGCGACGGAAGGCGACGCGGTTCTGCAGCTGCTCGGCGACGGACTGGGCCACCAGGGCGGCGTCCAGCTCGGGCCGCTTGATCTCGAGGATGTTGACCTTGATCGACTTGCGCGTGATGCGGTTGAGGTCGCGTCGCAGGGCGTCGACCTCGCTGCCCGACTTGCCGATCACGATGCCCGGGCGCGCGGTGTGGATGTTGACCTCCACCTCGTTGGCGTCCTTGCGGATCGTGATGCTCGACAGGCCGGCGTGCGACAGCTTGCCGTTGATGTGGGCGCGGATGAGGACGTCCTCGTGCAGGTAGTCAGCGAAGTGCTTCTCGTTGAACCAGTGGGCCTTCCAGTCGTGGATGTAGCCAACGCGCATCGACTCGGGATGAACCTTCTGCCCCATTAGCGGTTCCTCCCTTCCCTCGGCGTGAGCGTGATCGTGAGATGGCTGGTGCGCTTGCGGATGGGCGTCGCGCGACCCTGCGCGCGCGGCTGGAAGCGCTTGAGCGTGGGGCCCTCGTCGGCGAAGGCGTTGTGGATGCGCAGGTCGTCCTCCACCAGCTCGTGGTTGTGCTCGGCGTTGGCCACGGCGGACTCCAGCAACTTGGCCCAGTCGCGCGCTACGTCGCGCTGCGCGTGGGCGAGGATCGCGCGGGCGTCCTCGACGGTCTTGCCGCGGATGTGGTCGCTGACCAGCCGCGCCTTGCGGGCGCTGGAGCGCACGAAGCGCGCGTGGGCACGGACCAGAACCTCCGCCTCGAGGCCGTCGCCGTTGGAGGCGGCGGGCGAGGGGCGCCGATCGCGGCGCCTGCGGGCGGCACGGGGGGAGCGCTCGGCGGCGGCCTTGGCAGCGGGAGCCTGCGCTGACTCCTCGTCGGAGGGAGCCTGCTCGGGCTCCTCCTCGGGCGTCTTGGTGGTGGGAGCCTGGGCGGGCTCGTCGTCGGGCGCATCGGTGCGCTCCGCGACCGTCTCCTCGGCCTGCGGCTCGACCGCGGGCTCATCGGTCTCGGTGCTCTCGCCGGCCTCCGCCACGTCCTTGTCCACGCCCGTGGCCTGCGCGGCGGCGCCCTCGGCCTGCTTGGGCTTCTTGCGCGCGGCGCGCTTACGCTTGGGCTTGGGCGCCTCAGCCTGCTCCGCGGCGGCCTCCTGCCCGCTGGCCTGGGCGGCCTCGGTCGCCTCGACCGCGGCCTGCTCCTTGTCGGCGGGCTTGCCCTTCTTCGCGGGCTTGCCCTTCTTCGGGTCGGACGGCTGGGGACTCATCGCACCCTCCCGGAGCCGGCGTGGCCCCTGTAGGTGCGCGTCGGTGCGAACTCGCCGAGCTTGTGGCCCACCATCGACTCGCTCACGAACACGGGCACGTGCTTGCGCCCGTCGTGCACGGCGATGGTGTGCCCCACCATCTCGGGGAAGATCGTCGACGTCCGCGACCACGTGCGGATCATCTGGCGCTGGTTGGCGGTGTTCATGGACTCGATGCGCGCCATGAGGCGCTCCTCGACCCACGGGCCCTTCTTGCTCGAACGGCTCATCGCTTGCCCTTCTTCCCGCGCCGGCGGCCGCGCACGATGTAGCGGTCCGACTGCTTGTTCTTGGACCGCGTGCGGTAGCCGAGCGTGGGAACGCCCCACGGTGTGACCGGGTGGCGGCCCGGCGTGGTGGAGCCCTCGCCGCCGCCGTGCGGGTGGTCGACGGGGTTCATTGCCGTGCCACGGGTCTGTGGGCGCACACCCAGGTGGCGCTTGCGCCCGGCCTTGCCCACCTTGACGTTCTGGTGGTCGGCGTTGCCGATCGTGCCGACGGTGGCGCGGCACTGGGCCTGCACGAGGCGCATCTCTCCGGAGGGCAGGCGCAGCGTGGCCATCGCCCCCTCCTTGGCCATGACCTGGATCGCGGTGCCCGCCGAGCGGCCCATCTGGCCGCCGCGTCCGGGCTGCAGTTCCACGTTGTGCACCGTGGTGCCCACCGGCATGCGGGCCAGGGGCAGGGCGTTGCCCACGCTGACCTCGGCCTGGTCGCCGGACATGACGTCCATACCCACGCGCAGGCGGTTGGGGGCGAGGATGTAGCGCTTCTCGCCGTCGGTGTAGTGCAGCAGCGCGATGTAGGAGGACCGGTTGGGGTCGTACTCGATCGCCGCCACGCGCGCGGACATGTCGTCCTTGCGGCGCTTGAAGTCGATGCGCCGGTACAGGCGCTTGGCGCCGCCGCCGCGATGGCGCGCCGTCTTGCGCCCGTTGGCGTTGCGCCCGCCGGACTTCTTGAGCCCCTCGGTGAGGTTCTTCTCCGGCTTGTTCCTGGTGACCTCCGCGAAGTCCGCGTAGGTCGCGAAACGGCGGCCAGGGCTGGTTGGCTTGTGCTTCTTGATCGGCATGGCAGCGGACGGAGGCTAGGCCTCCAGGCCCTCCAGCCCCTGGAAGATCGGGATGGACTCACCCGGGCGCACCTGGACGATCGCCTTCTTCCACGCACGTGTGCGCCCCGACGTGTATCCACGGCGCTTGGGCTTGGAGCGCACGCTGATCGTGCGCACCTCCACCACGTGGACGTCGAAGAGCGCCTCGACGGCCTGGCGTATCTGCGTCTTGTGCGCGTCGGGATGGACGCGGAAGGTGTACTTGTCGGCCGTCGCGAGCACGTAGCTCTTCTCGCTGACGACTGGACGGATGATGATCTGGCTGGCGTCCATTAGGCCGTTGCCTCCTCGGGGGCGCGAGCCGTGCCGGCGGCGCGTTGCGTGAGCTCCTCTAGGGCGGTCGGCGAGGCCAGGACGGCGGCAGCCCTGACGAGGTCGGCCACCCCCACGGCGGCGACGGGCAGCACGACGACGCGCTCGAGGTTGCGAAACGACAGGGCGGCCTCGCGCTCGGTATCGGTGAGCACGACGAGCACCGGGCGGGGGGGGTGGGTGGGGTTCCAATCGCGCAGCAGGCCCGCTGCGCGCTTGGTCGAGGGGACGTCGAAGCCCGCGGCGTCCACCACGGCGATCGAGTCGCGCGAGGCGTGCAGCGACAGGGCGCTGCGCAGCGCCGCCCGGCGCTCCTTGCGGTTGATCTTGAAGGTGTAGTGGCGCGGCTGGGGGCCGAAGATCGTGCCGCCGCCGGTCCAGATCGGGGAGCGGCTGGAGCCGGCGCGCGCGCGACCGGTGCCCTTCTGGCGCCACGGCTTGGCGCCGCCGCCGCGCACCTCGCCGCGGGTCTTGGCCTTGGCCGTGCCCTGGCGGCGCGCGTTGAGCTCCGCGCGCACCGACTCGTGGACGAGCGGGCCGTTGAACGGCGCGCCGAAGGCGCGGTCGTCGAGCGTCACCGCGCTCGACCCGTCGATCGCGCGCGCCTCAGCCATCGGTGCGCACCTCCACGAGCCCTTTGCGAGCGCCGGGGACCGAGCCGCGCACGAGCAGCAGGTTGCGCTCGGGGTCGACGCGCACGAGGGTCAGGCCGCGTTGGGTGACGCGCTCGTTGCCCATCTGGCCCGGCCCGCGGATGCCCTTGAACACGCGTGACGGCGTGGCCGAGGCCCCGATCGAGCCGGGTCCGCGCACGTTGTGCGAGCCGTGGCTGACTGGTCCGCGGCTGAAGCGATGGCGCTTGATCGTGCCCTGGAAGCCCTTGCCCTTGGAGGTGCCGGCGACCTTGAGGCGCTGGCCGGGCTCGAAGGCCTCGACGGTGACCGTCTCGCCGACCTGCAGCTCCCCGGCCTCGTCGCGGAACTCGACCAGGTGGCGCATCGGCGGAGCGTCCGCCTTGCGCAGGTGGCCGAGCTGCGCCTTGGTGAGGTGCTTCTCGCGCGCGGTGCCGAAGGCGAGCTGCACGGCCTCGTAGCCGTCGCGCTCCAGCGTGCGGATGCCGGTGACCGGGCAGGGGCCGGCCTCGAGCACGGTGACGCGCTCCACGCGGCCGTCCTCCTGGAAGACCTGGGTCATGCCGAGCTTGCGGGCGAGAATCGCGGCCATCTGCTAGGCGAGACGGATCTCGATGTCCACGCCGGCGGGCAGGTGGTCGAGGCGCTGGAGCTGGTCGACCGTCTTGGGCGTGGGCTGGTGGATGTCGATGAGCCGCTTGTGGGTGCGGATCTCGAAGTGCTCGCGCGAGTCCTTGTCCTTGAAGGGCGACCGGATGACGCAGTACACGTTCTTCTCGGTGGGCAGCGGCACGGGACCGGCGACCGTCGCGCCTGTGCGCTGAGCGGTCTCCACGATCTCCTTGGCTACGGCCTCAATGGCCGAGTGGTCGTACGCCTTGAGGCGGATGCGGATCTTGTTCTGGGTGGCAGTGGCCATGATTGTCTGAGCGTGGATGCGGCCCGCCCCGCCGGGCGGGGCAGGCCGCGAATGCTTGGTCTGTCGCCCTCTCCTACTCGATGATCTCGGTGACGACGCCCGAGCCGACGGTGCGTCCGCCCTCGCGGATGGCGAAGCGCAGGCCCGGGTCCATGGCGATCGGCTGGATCAGCTCGATCTCCATCTGGACGTTGTCGCCGGGCATGACCATCTCCGTGCCCTCGGGCAGGTTGGCCACGCCGGTGACGTCGGTGGTGCGGAAGTAGAACTGCGGCCGGTAGCCCGTGAAGAACGGCGTGTGACGGCCGCCCTCCTCCTTCTTGAGGACGTAGACCTCGGCCTTGAACTTGGTGTGTGGCGTGATCGACTTGGGCTTGCACAGCACCTGTCCGCGCTGGATGTCCTCGCGCTTGGTGCCGCGCAGCAGGCAGCCGACGTTGTCGCCCGCCTGGCCCTGGTCGAGGATCTTGCGGAACATCTCCACGCCCGTGACCACGGTCGTGGTCGTGGCGCTGATGCCCACGAGCTCCACGTTGTCGCCGGTGTTGACGACCCCCTGCTCGATGCGGCCGGTGGCCACCGTGCCGCGCCCGGTGATGGAGAAGACGTCCTCCACCGGAAGCAGGAACGGCTTGTCCAGGTCGCGCTCGGGCTCGGGGATGTAGGAGTCGAGCTGCCCGGCCAGCTCCACGATCTTGGCCGTGTACTCCTCGTCACCCTCCAGCGCCTTGAGCGCCGAGCCGGTGATGAACGGGATGTCATCGCCGGGGAAGTTGTACTCGGACAGCAGCTCGCGGACCTCGACCTCGACGAGCTCGAGGAGCTCCTCGTCGTCGACCATGTCGGCCTTGTTGAGGAACACGACGATGTAGGGCACGCCGACCTGGCGGGCGAGCAGGATGTGCTCGCGCGTCTGGGGCATGGGGCCGTCGGCCGCCGAGACCACGAGGATCGCGCCGTCCATCTGCGCGGCGCCCGTGATCATGTTCTTCACGTAGTCGGCGTGGCCCGGGCAGTCGACGTGCGCGTAGTGGCGCTTGTCCGTCTCGTACTCGACGTGGGAGGTCGCGATGGTGATCCCGCGCGCCTTCTCCTCGGGAGCATTGTCGATGTCTGCGAAGGAGCGCGCCTGACCGCCGTAGGTCTCGGAGAGCACCTTCGTGATCGCTGCGGTCAGCGTCGTCTTGCCATGGTCGATGTGACCGATGGTCCCGACGTTGACGTGGGGCTTGGCCCGATCGAACTTCTCCTTCGCCACTTTGCCTTCGCTCCTCTTGGTCGAACTCGTGAAAGCTACTGAATCTCTTACGCGGGCACGGGCTCGCCCGTGCGCTCGCCGACGACCTTCTCGGCGATGTTCGGCGGCACTTCCTCGTAGCCGTCGAACTGCATGGTGTAACTGGCGCGTCCCTGGGTGTTCGAACGCACGTCGGTCGCGTAGCCGAACATCTCGCTCAGCGGGACACGCGCGGTGACCGCGAGCGCATTGCCGCGGCGCTCCTGGCCCTCGACCCGCCCGCGCCGGCGGCTGAGGTCGCCGATGACGTCGCCCAGGAACTCCTCCGGGGTCACGACCTCGACCGCGAAGACGGGCTCCAGCAGGACCGGCTTTGCCCGCCTGGCCGCCTCCTTGAGGGCCAGCGAGCCGGCGACCTTGAAGGCGATCTCCGACGAGTCGGTGTCGTGGTACTTGCCGTCGGTCAGGGTCACGCGCACATCGACCATCGGGTAGCCGGCCTTGACCCCGGTCTCCAGGGCCTCGGTGACGCCCTTCTCGACGGCGGGAATGTACTCGGAGGGCACGGAGCCGCCCCGGATCTTGGAGACGAACTCGAAGCCCTCGCCGGGCGCCGGCTCGATGCTCACGTAGACGATGCCGTACTGGCCCGAGCCACCGGTCTGGCGCACGAAGCGACCCTCGACCTTGTCGGCAGTGCCGCGCACGGTCTCGCGGTAGGAGACCTGCGGGCGGCCGACGTTGGCCTCGACCTTGAACTCGCGCCTCATGCGGTCGACCAGCACCTCGAGGTGCAGCTCGCCCATGCCAGAGATCTCGGTCTGTCCGGTCTCCTCGTTGGTCTGGACCTGGAAGGTCGGGTCTTCCTCGGCCAGGCGGCCCAGGGCGATCGACATCTTCTCCTGGTCGATCTTGGTCCTGGGCTCGACGGCCACCTTGATGACCGGCGCGGGGAAGTCGATGTTCTCGAGCTTCACCGGCTGGTCGGGCGCGGTGAGGGTGTCGCCGGTGACGATCTGCTTGATGCCCACGCCGGCGGCGATGTCGCCCGCGTAGACGGCCTCGACCTCCTCGCGGTCGTTGGCGTGCATCATCAGGATGCGCCCGACGCGCTCGGTCTTGCCGGTGGACACGTTGAGCACGCGCCCGCCCGCTTCGAGCTTGCCCGAGTAGACGCGGAAGTAGGTGAGCTTGCCGACGAAGGGGTCGGACATGATCTTGAACGCCAGGGCCGCGAACGGCTCGCCGTCGTCGGGCATGCGCACGACGGCGTCGCCCTCGTCGCCGCCCTTGAGGATGATGGTCCCCTCGATGGGCTTGACCTCGAGCGGGCTGGGCAGGTAGTCGAGGACCGCGTCCAGCAACGGCTGCACGCCCTTGTTCTTGAACGCCGACCCGCAGAAGACGGGCGTCATCTCGTTGGCCAGGGTCGCGCGACGGATCGCCTGCTTGAGCGTCTCCTTGTCGACCACGCCACCGCCCTCGATCTCGTCCAGGGCCGCCTCCGCGAGGTCCTCGTCGATCCCCGACAGCGCGTCGAGCAGGCGCTCGCGGGCCTCGGTGGCCGCGGTGAGGTGCTCGTCGGGGATATCGATGACATCCTGCTCCTTGCCCAGGTCGTCCTTGTAGACGATGGCCTGCATGCCCAGCAGGTCGATGATCCCCAGGAAGTCGGACTCGGCGCCGATGGGCAGCTGCACGGGGATGGCCTTGGCCCCCAAACGGTCGATCATGGTCTTGACCGAGCCCGCGAAGTCCGCGCCGATACGGTCCATCTTGTTGATGAAGGCGATGCGCGGTACGGCGTACTTGTCGGCCTGGCGCCAGACGGTCTCCGACTGGGGCTCCACGCCGGCGACCGAGTCGAACAGGGCGATGGCGCCGTCGAGCACGCGCAGGGAGCGCTCCACCTCGACGGTGAAGTCGACGTGGCCGGGCGTGTCGATGATGTTGATGCGGTGGTCGCGCCACTCGCAGGTCGTCGCGGCGGAGGTGATGGTGATGCCGCGCTCCTGCTCCTGCTCCATCCAGTCCATGACGGCAGCACCTTCGTGGACCTCGCCGAGCTTGTAGGTCCTTCCGGTGTAGTAGAGGATCCGCTCGGTGGTCGTGGTCTTGCCGGCGTCGATATGCGCCATGATCCCGATGTTGCGGGTCTTCTCGAGTGTGAACGTTCGTGCCATGGAAGTTGGTGTTCGTCAGACGTCTGCGGGCAAAGAAAACGGGCCCCTCGGGCCCGCGCTGACCACCGGCGGCTAGCCTGCGTCGCGCTATGTCTCCGAGGTCTCCATCGTCGAGCGAGCTCCACCTCGGAGGGAAGCGCGCTTGAGCGCGCCAGACCCCGAAGCGACGCATGACTATAGCAGGGAGCGCCCGGCCAACCGGGGCCCCGAGCAGCCCCCGCGGACGCCGCGGGAGCGCGCTGCGGCGGAGGGAGCACGGGGTGCCCTGGGGCGCGCCGCACCGGCCCGCCCGCGCG
>JBBJOB010000092.1:0-7998 GCA_037721455.1 Solirubrobacteraceae bacterium
CGGTGATCGCAGGCGTGACGTCGCCGGAGGTCCCCGCTTGCGGTGATCGCAGGCGTGACGTCGCCGGAGGTCCCCGCTTGCGGTGATCGCAGGCGAAACCCTAAATCCAAGGAGACCACATGGACCGGACCCTCATCCTGGTCAAGCCCGACGCGTTCGGGCGCGGCCTGACGGGCGAGATCATCGCCCGCTTCGAACGCAAGGGCCTGCGCATCGCCGCCCTGCGCCACATGCAGGTCACCGAGGACCTGGCCAAGCTCCACTACGCCGAGCACGAGGGCAAGCCCTTCTTCGGTGAGCTCGTGGACTTCATCACCAGCGCGCCCCTGGTCGCGATGATCCTCGAGGGCCACGAGGCCGTGAAGGCCGCCCGGCAGGTCATCGGCGCCACCAACCCGCTGGAGGCCGAGACGGGCTCCATCCGCGGCGATCTCGCGCTCGCGGTGGGCCAGAACATGGTCCACGGATCTGACTCCGCCGAGTCGGCCCAGCGCGAGGCCGA
The DNA here is from genome assembly GCA_037721455.1 of Solirubrobacteraceae bacterium. Lineage (GTDB taxonomy): Bacteria > Actinomycetota > Thermoleophilia > Solirubrobacterales > Solirubrobacteraceae > Siliceabacter. Next base: position 503 of record JBBJOB010000092.1, read on the forward strand.
CCTGTTCTTCGGATAACAGCCCACCCGCCCGAGCCGAGGTCATCACATGGCTGCCCGGGGCGGGGCCCGCGGGCTCTCCCTCGTCCTCGCCAGCCGCTCCCCCCAGCGGCGGGCCGTCCTCGAACAGCTCGGCGTGCCCTTCGTGGTGCGCCCGGCGGACGTGCCCGAGGACGCGATCGGGCCGCCGGCCGCGCTCGCGCTGGAGCACGCCCTGCGCAAGGCCCGAGCGGCGGCGGGCGATCCGGCCGAGACCGTCCTGGGCGTCGACACGGTCGTCGCCCTGGACGGCGAGGTGTTCGGCAAGCCGCCTGACGAGGCGGCGGCCCGCGCGGTGCTCACAAGGCTGGCCGGGCGGACCCACGAGGTGCACAGCGGGCTTGCCGTTCTGCACGCCGGTCAGGAGCGCACCGCCGGCGCCGTGACAGCGGTCACGTTTCGTCCCCTTGACGCCGCCCGGGTCGCCGCCTACGCGGCCACCGGGGAGTGGCGCGGGCGCGCCGGCGGCTACGCCATCCAGGCCCGCGGGGCGGCCCTGGTTCGCCGCATCGAGGGCGACTACCTCAACGTCGTGGGCCTCCCCGTGGCGGTGCTGGTCGACCTCCTGCCGGCCCTGCTCCAACCTGCCCCGTGACCTGTGGCGCCCGCGCGCTGGGTACGGGTGATGGGTGCCATCTCGAGATGCTCGAACCCACTGGCCTCGAGGAACGGCCTCGAGACCCGAGCCATCCCCTCCAACAGGGATCAGAGGCCCAGCACGGTCAGGGCGACCATGAGGACGAGCATCGGCACCCGGGAGGCGATGGCCGTGCGGAGGGTCCTAGAGACCGGACCGGGCTTCCTACACTCGCCCGGCCCGTGACCTTCCGCGACACCATGCCCGTCACCGCCGCTGTGGCCCTCGCCGCGGCGACGCTCGCCTACGTGCTCCACCACCTGCCCCTGCCTGCGCACTCACCCTGGCCGACCCTGGGCGCCGTGGTGGGTGCGGCGACGATCGGGCTCCTGCCCGCCGTCCTGGCGGTGCGGCCCAGGCACCCCCTGCCGGCGGTGATCCTCGCACGCAGCGAGGCCCTCGCCGTCCGCGAGGCCGCCACGACTGACGCGGGCTTCTGCGCGGCGCTCCACGCCGCGCAACTGCCCGAGGGGTTCTTCGTCTCGCTCGGGCATCGGTTCCTGACCGCCTACCACGTCGGCTTCCAGACCTCGCCCCACGCCTTCGCGCTGGTCGGGACCCTGGACGGCCGCCCGGTCGGTTTCCTGGCCGGCGTCGTCAGGCCCCGCGAGCACCTGCGCTGGCTCCTGCGCAACCGCGGGGCCCGCCTCGCCATGGTGGCCGCCCTGGCGATGGTCGTGCACCCGGGCGCCGCGCTGCGCTTCGTACGCACCCGTCTGAAGCGCTACGTGGCCGGCTGGCGGCGCCATCGCGCGGCATCCGGGGCCTCCGCGCACGACGAACCGCCCGTCGAGGGCCCCGCCGTGCTCAGCCACGTCGCGGTGATGGGCGACGCGCAGGGCCTGGGCCTGGGCGAGCGACTGGTGCGGGCCTTCGAAGCCGAAGCGGCGGCGCGCGGTGCCCGGCGTGCCATCCTCCTGACGCACGCCGGGGAGCAGGGCGCCGGCCGGTTCTACGAGCGCCTGGGCTGGCGCCACGTCGACGCGAGGACGACCGCCGACGGTGCGACGATGGGCCAGTGGGCGAAGGACCTGGACGCGTCCGGCCGATGACGGTGCGCCCCGTCGCGTGGCCGGTGGCGGCTGCGTTCTTCCTCGCCGGACTGGCGGGCTGCGGCGGCACAGAGGCGGGCGGCGACCCGGCGTCCCCCCGGGGGGACGGCCCCTCCACCCCGCAACAGGTCGCGGTCCCGCCGCTGTCGGTGCCCGACAGCCGGCCCGAGGTCGACCTCTACGAGCCGGCCTCCGCCGAGTCCCATCCCAACGGCAAGCGCCTCGCGGGGCGCGTCGCCCAGCGGGCGGTGACCTATCGCCGCGGGGCCGACGCGGCCGAGGTCGCCGAGAGCCTCGGGCCCTCCGCCGTGGGCCGGGGGGCGCTCGCCGAGGCCATCGAGCCGTTGGTCGAGCCCTCCGCGCGCTCGCGCGGCGCGGTGGTGTACCCCCAGGTCTCGGGCCTGACGCCGACGACCATGGGTCTCATGGTCGTCGTGCGCCAGGTCCGCCAGGAGGAGGGTGAGCCCGAGGAGACGGTCACCCGCGTGCTCGACGTGCGCCTGCGTCGCCCCTCGGGCGGCTCGTGGGAGCTCGATCGCGTGGCGTCCGTGGGCGGATCCCCCGCGGAGCGCCCTGACGACCTCTCGCAGGCCGCCGAGCGGGTCGTCGACCATCCCGACATCACGCTGCCCGACAGCGCCCGCTGGGACATCTTCCGCGGGGAGGTCGACGACCGCCTGCTCACTGCCCTCGCCGGCGCGGCCGACCGCTACCCGCTGTCGATCGCGGTGCTGAGCTCCGGCCATCCGCCCAACGTCTGGGCCTCGTCCAGGCCCAGCGCCCACGCGTCCGGCCTGGCCGCCGACATCTACGCGGTGGACGGGCGCCTGGTGGCGCGCCAGCGCGAGGCAGGCAGCGCCGCACACGCGCTCACGCGCTCGCTGGTGGCCGGTGGCGCCTTCCAGGTCGGGAGCCCGTGGGCGCTGCCCGGCGTGGGAACCCGGTCCTTCACCGACGAGGTCCACCTCGACCACGTTCACCTGCATCAGGCTGCCGGTTAGCGACCGCCTCGCAAGGCGTCTCCCGTCGGCCACCTCCCGCAGGCGGTCAACTAGACTGCTCGCGGGTTCGCCTGCCGCGCCGGACGCCCTGTGTTCGGCGCGAGATGCAGGCGTTTCGCGTCCATGGGCTTCTTCAGCTATCTCACGGGCTTCGGTGGCCGCGACATGGCGGTAGATCTTGGCACGGCCAACACGCTCGTCTACGTGCGCGGGCGGGGCATCGTCCTGTCCGAACCCAGCGTGGTGGCCATCGACTCGCGCACCGGCGAGGTGCACGCCGTGGGTGTCGAGGCCAAGCGAATGCTCGGGCGCACCCCCGGGACCATCAGCGCCATCCGGCCGCTGAAGGACGGCGTCATCGCCGACTTCGACGTGACCGAGGAGATGCTGCGCCACTTCATCCAGAAGGTCCACCAGAACCGCTGGGCCCACCCGCGCGTGGTCATCTGTGTCCCGTCCGGCGTGACCGGGGTGGAGAAGCGGGCGGTGGAGGAGGCCGCCCTGAGCGCCGGGGCCCGCGCCGCCTATCTGATCGAGGAGCCCATGGCAGCCGCCATCGGCGCCGGGCTGCCCGTCGGCGAACCCACGGGCTCCATGGTGGTGGACATCGGCGGCGGCACCAGCGAGGTCGCGGTGATCTCCCTGGGCGGCATCGTCGTCTCCCAGTCCATCCGTGTGGGCGGCGACGAGCTCGACGAGGCGATCATCAACTACGCCAAACGCGAGTACAAGCTGCTCATCGGCCAGCAGACGGCCGAGGAGGTCAAGCTGGAGATCGGCTCCGCCTACCCGATGGAGGAGGAGGTGCAGGCGGAGATCCGCGGACGCGACATGGTCTCCGGCCTGCCCAAGACGGTGGTGCTGACCAGCGAGGAGATCCGCGCCGCGCTGGAGGAGCCCGTCAGCCAGATCATGGATGCGGTCAAGGAGACCCTGGACCGCACGCCACCCGAGCTGGCCAGCGACATCATGGACCGCGGGATCATGCTGGCCGGCGGCGGTTCCCTGCTGCAGGGGCTGGACGAGCGCTTGCGCGAGGAGACCCAGATGCCGTCGCACCTCGCCGAATCGCCCCTGACCTGCGTTGCCGTGGGCTCGGGGCGCTCGCTGGAGGAGTTCGAGGTCATCCACCGCAGCAACAAGAACTCGCGTAACAACCGTCAGGCCCGAAGGCGCTAGGGGTAAGGGACCCCACCCGCCCAGCGCCCACCGCCTTGGAGACCACGAAAACGTGCACGACAAGACCGTCAGGCGCAGGCGTGCAGTCCTCGGATTGCTCGTCGTCGTCGCCCTGATCCTCCTCACCGCGTCGTTCGGCAACGCGGGCGGTGGCCTGTCCGCGTTTCAGCGCGGCGCCGCGGAGGTGCTCGCGCCCATCCAGGAGGGCGCCAGCCGCGCGCTCAAGCCCGTACGCGACCTGTTCGGCTGGGTCGGGGAGACCGTGGACGCCCGCGGCGAGAACGAGGAGCTGCGCGCGCAGTTGCGCGACGCGCGGCGTGACGCCGCGCAATTCGAGAGCGCCGCGGCCCAGAACGGCGACCTGCGCGCGCTGCTTGACTTCTCCGAGTCCGCCGGCCTCGACGCCTGGGAGCCCGTCAGCGCGCGGGTCATCACGCGCTCGCCGACCGTCTGGTCCTCTGCGCTCACCGTCAACGTGGGCAGCGGCGACGGGGTGCGCGAGGGTGACGCCGTGGTGGGCGCGGCCAGCGAGGGCGACGGAGGCGCGCTGGTGGGCGCCGTCGTCGCCGTCACCGGCAACCGGGCCAGGGTGCGCTTGGTCACCGACCAGGACAGCGAGGTCTCCTCCGTGGTCGGGCGCACCCGCAGCCCCGGAATCGTGACCACGGCCAGCGCCGGCAATCCTCGCGACCTGCTGATGGACTTCGTGCCCGCGGAGGACGAGGTCGAGGACGGCATGCGCGTGGTCACCGCGGGCACGACCACCGACGAGAGCCTGCCGTCCCTCTTCCCGCCGGGCATCCCCGTGGGAGAGATCACCCGCATCGAGGATCCCGGCTCCGAGACCCAGGAGATCTATCTCGAGCCCTACGCCGACCTGCGCCGCCTGGAGTTCGTGCGCATCCTGACCGGCGAGGTCGCCGCCGGAGCCGGCGGCGAGGTGGCCGCTGACGCGAGGGCCGACGGCTGATGGGCGAGGCTCGCGCCAAGCTCCTGGCCCGCATGGGCGCTGTCGCCCTGGCCACGGTGCTCCTCCAGTTGAGCTTTCTGTCGCACCTCGACGTCGCCGGGGGCAACGCAGACCTGCTCCCCCTGGTGGTCATGAGCATCGGTCTGCTGGGCGGGGCGCTGGCAGGCGCGGCCTTCGGCTTCTCCATCGGCCTGCTGACCGACCTGGCCCTGATGGACACCCTGGGTATCACCTCGCTGGTCCTGCTGGCCGTGGGCTATTGGTGCGGCCGGGCGCGCGAGGTGCACGACCTCGAGGGCCCGCTGGTGCCGCTGGCCGCGGGCGCGCTGGCCACGCTCGTCGCGCTCATCGGCTTCTCGGTCCTGCAGTTCCTGCTGGGCGCGGACCCGCCTCTGGGCGTCACGCTGCTGCGCCAGATCACGGCCACGCTGGTGCTCAGCGCGCTGCTGGCGGTCCCCGTGCACTGGCTCGTGACGCGCGGGATCGGCGGCTCGCTGGTCGCCTCGCGCCCGCACCGGCGGCGCGCCTACACCACCGGCGGCCTCTCGCCCCTGTCCAGCCGCTCCGACGGCCCGATCAACCGATGATCCGCCGTCCCGAGGACCGCGTGCCCGCGATCAGCCCGCGGCTGGCCTTGCGCATCGCCGTGCTGGGCTTCGTCGCCCTGGGCCTGTTCGCGCTGATCTTCTTCCGCCTGTGGTACCTGCAGGTGCTCACGGGCGACCAGTACCTGGCCGAGGCGCGCGACAACCGCGTGCGCGAGCTGCGCATCCAGGCGCCCCGGGGCGAGATCGTCGACCGCGACAACAACACCCTGGTCACCAACAAGCAGGCCACCGTCGTGTCCATCGACCCTTCCCGGCTGCCCGAAGACGTGCGCCTCATGGCCGCCGACTGGGGTCAGCGCGCCGGGCAGAGGGAGACCAGGCCCGAGGGACAACGCGGCGATCCGGTGCCCATCCCCGAGATTCCGGCGGCGGGCCTGCGGGAGCGCTACGAGCGCATCGGCGGCGTGCTCGAGCTCGACGCCGAGGAGGTCCACGCGCGGATCATCCGCAGCCTGGCGGTGGTGCCCTACGCCAACGTCAACCTGGCCATCGACGCGCCCCGGCCGGTGCTCAACTACCTCAGCGAACGCAACACCGAGTTCCCCGGCGTGGAGATCAGCGAGCGCTACCTGCGCGAGTACCCCAGGCAGGAGTTGGCCGCCCAGCTCTTCGGGGTGGTCGGCGAGATCAGCCCCGACGAGCTCGAGGAGGAGCGTTACCGCGGCGTCGAGCAGGGGACGATCATCGGCAAGGAGGGCCTCGAGCGCTCCTACGACCGCTACCTGCGCGGCCAGGACGGCATCCGCCGCGTCGTCGTCGACGCCATGGGTCGCCGCAACCCCGACGACGGGCTGCCCGAAACCCCGCCGGTGGCCGGGCGGCAGCTCCGCCTCTCGATCGACCTCGAGCTGCAGGAGGCCGGCCAGGAGGCGCTGGCCCAGATCGGCGGCGGGCGCCCCGGGGGCTTCGTGGCGATGGACCCCTCCAACGGGGAGGTGCTCGCTATGGGCTCCTTCCCGTCCTTCGACCCCAACCGCCTGTCGGGCCGCCCCATCACCCAGGAGCGCTACGACGAGCTCTACGGCGAGGATGCGAACTCGCCGCGCTTCAACCGGGTGATCAGCGGCTCGTATCCGATCGGCTCCACGTTCAAGCCGATCGTGGCCATCGGCATGCTGGAGAGTGGGTCGGTGGGGCCCGGGCTGACCATCAACGATCCGGGCTTCATCATGGTCGGCACCCAGCGCTTCCAGAACGCCGGCGCGACGCCCTACGGCACCGTCGGCTTCGTGCGCAGCCTCGAGGTCTCCTCGGACGTCTTCTACTACCGCCTCGGCCTGCAGGCGCACTCCATCGACAGCGACCCGATCCAGACATGGGCCCGCAAGCTCGGCTTCGACGAGCCGACGGGGATCGACCTTCCGGGCGAGTTCGGCGGCACGGTCCCCGACGAGGAGTGGTCGCAGGAGATCAAGCAGGCCGAGCGCGACTGCCGCGAGGAGGAGGACCGCGAGAACTGCGGCATCGCCCTGCTGGACTCCCAGTGGACGCCCGGCCAGACCGTGCAGCTCGCCATCGGCCAGGGCGGCTTCCAGGCCTCGCCGATGCAGCTCGCGACCGCCTACGCCGCGATCGAGAACGGCGGCGACGTCGTCACCCCGCACGTCGGCCTGGAGATCACCGACGCTGCCGGCGTGACCGTGCAGAGCCTCGAGACCGACCCCGCGCGCGAGCTGGACATCAGCGACCAGACGCTGGGCATCGTGCGCGATGGCCTGCGCCTGGCCGCCAACGGCCCCGGGGGCACCTCGACGGCGATCTTCGACGACTTCCCCGGCCGCTATACCGTGCACGGCAAGACGGGCACCGCCCAGCGCCCGCCCCAGGGGGACCAGTCGTGGTACGTGGCCTACGTGCCCGACCGCGAGCGCCCGATCGTCGTCGCCGCCACAGTGGAGGAAGGCGGCTTCGGCGCCGAGACCGCCGCTCCGGTCGTATGCCGGGTGATGCGGGCGTGGTACGACGTGGACAGTGAGTGCTCTGCCGGCGGCGCGCAGGTCGCGGACGACTGAC
>JBBJOB010000093.1:0-7947 GCA_037721455.1 Solirubrobacteraceae bacterium
CAGCCAGCCAGCCAGCCGGACGGGCTGCGGCGACCGCATGAAGAATCTCTCACCTCGGGTTCACAATGCTTTCACATTCCGGCGGCATCGTGGCCGAGGTGCGGCGGATAGCCCTCTACAGCCACGATGCCCAGGGGCTGGGCCACTTGCGACGCAACCTCGCGATCGCGGAGGCCCTCTCCAGGACGCCGGGCCGGGCGGTGCTGCTGCTCAGCGGGGCGCGAGAGGCCGGCGTCTTTCCGATGCCCCCCGGAACCGACTGCCTCTCGCTGCCTGCCCTGCACAAGGCCGAGGGCCGCTACGCCCCGCGTTCGCTGGGGCTCGGGCTCGAGGAGGTCATCGAGCTGCGCAGCGACATGATCCGGGCGGCCCTGACGCGCTTTGCGCCCGACCTGCTGATCGTGGACAAGCATCCGCTGGGCGTGCGTGGGGAGATGGAGCCCGCGCTGCGCGCGCTGGGCGGAAGGGCCCGGGTGGTCCTCGGCCTGCGGGAGGTGCTCGACGACCCAGCCGCCGTGGACCGGGAATGGCGCGAGGAGGGGACCGTGGCCTCGATTCGCGAGCTCTACGACGCGGTGTGGGTCTACGGGGATCCCCATGTCTACGATCCGGTGACGCAGTACACGGGACTGGGCGACGTGGCCGCCATGGTGCGCCAGACGGGCTACATCGACCGGCGCAGGACGGTGGGCCTCACGTCGACCTCCGAGGCCGACGACATGCTCATCGCCAACCTCGAGCTGCCCGCGGGCGGCCTCGCGCTGTGCCTGGTGGGCGGCGGCGAGGATGGGGCGCGCCTGGCCGCCGACTTCGCCCACGCCACCCTGCCCCCGCGCACCACCGCCGTCATCGTCACCGGGCCCTTTATGCCCGCCGAGGACCGCCAGCGCCTGCACCGGCTTGCCGCCGAGAACCGGCGCCTGCGTGTCGTGGAGTTCCTCGAGGAGCCCGCGCGCCTCATCGAGCTGGCCGACAGCGTGGTCTGCATGGGCGGCTACAACACGGTCTGCGAGCTGGTCGCCCGCGGCAAGCGCACGCTCATCGTCCCGCGCGTGCGACCCCGCACCGAGCAGCTCATTCGCGCCCGCGCTCTGGAGCGCCACGGCGCCGTCGACGTCCTGCACCCCGAAAACCTCTCGTCCCAGACCGTCGAAGAGTGGCTGCGCCGCGAGCCCGAGTGGACCGGCGCGCCCGAGGGCGCCATCGACTTCGGCGGCCTCGAGCGCGTACCAGCCCTCGTGGACGAACTCGCGCGAGCTCGTCCACGGCGTGGGCCGCAGCCGACCGCCAGACCGCTTTCCAGCCGCCATGCGCCCGGGGTCCGCGCGGCCATGGCCCCAGGGACAGCGTGAGAGGAGTCTCATCGCGTGTTCATGACGCTTTCACACCGCCCGGAGAACCTGCGTGACGTGCAGTCATCACCCCCATCGGCCCGATCCGCGAGAGGTCTCCGTGTCCCCGCCCGCTGACCGCCTGCGCGTCGGCTACGTGCTCAAGGTCTACCCCCGCTTCTCGGAGACCTTCGTGGTCAACGAGATCCGCGCCCACGAGCGTGCCGGTGCGGACCTGCGCATCTTCTCGCTGCGGGGGCCGGTCGGTGGACGCTTCCATCCCGACATCGGTCTGGTGCAGGCGCCGGTCACCTACATCCCGGCCGACAGCCCCAAGAGCGTCGACTTGTGGAGCGCGCTGCGTGTCGCCGGTCCCGGTGCTGCCGCGCTGCTCCAGGATCCCGAGGCCGCCGGGCCGCGTGAGGTCATCCAGGCACTGGCCCTCGCGCGCCACCTCCGCGAGCAGGGCATCGATCACCTGCACGCCCACTTCGCGACGGTGGCCGCCGGCGTGGCCCGGCTGGCCGCGCGGCTGACCGGCATCACCTACTCGCTGACCGCCCATGCGAAGGACATCTTCCACGAGGAGGTCGAGCCCGTGGCGCTGCGTACGCGCATGGCCGACGCCGTCGGCGTCATCACCGTGAGCGACTTCAACGCGCGCTTCCTGCGCGAGCTGGCCCCCGAGGCTCCCATCCACCGCGTGTACAACGGCCTCGAGCTCGACGCCTTCCCCTACCGGCCGCCACAGGGGCGTCCAGCGAGGATCGTCGCCGTCGGGCGCCTCATCGAGAAGAAGGGCTTCGCGGACCTCATCGACGCGTGCGCGGTACTGGCCGCGCACGGGCGTGACGTGGACTGCCAGATCGCCGGGGAGGGGCCCCTGGAGAGCGAGCTGCGCGCACGCATCGCGGCCCACGGGCTGGCCGAGCGGGTGCGCCTGCTCGGCCCGCGCACCCAGGACGAGGTGCGCGCCCTGGTGCAGGGCGCAGCCGTGATGGCCGCGCCCTGCGTCGTGGGCGCCGACGGCAACCGCGACGGCCTGCCGACCGTTCTTCTGGAGGCGATGGCCCTCGGCACGCCGTGCGTGTCCACGCCGGTCACGGGAATACCGGAGCTGGTCATCGACGAAACCACCGGCCTCATGGTCGGCGAGCACGCGCCCGACGAGCTGGCCGGCGCCCTGGCGCGCCTGCTCGACGACGAGGACCTGCGCGTCGCACTGGCGCGCGGCGGGCGGACGCTGATCGAGGAGGCCTTCGACATCGACCGCAATGCGGCGGCCCAGCGCGAGCTGCTCTGGCCGCCGCGTGCCGCCGCGCCGCGCCACGCGGCGGCCACGCTCGCGGAGGCCTCGTGACGCGCGTCGCCTATCTCTGCGCGGACGCCGGCATCCCGGTGTGCGGGAGCAAGGGCGCCTCGGTCCACGTCCAGGCTGTCGTGGGAACCCTGGCCCGCCGGGGCCTGGAGGTCGAGCTGCTGACCACCCGCCCGGAAGGGGAGCGCCCCGAGTCGCTGCGCGACGTCGGCCTGCGCGGGCTGCCCCCCGCCCCCAAGGGCGAGCCGGCCGCCCGCGAGCGCCTCGCGCAGGCCAACGACGCCGTCAATGCCGCGAGACTCACGGCCCTCGGTCCGCTCGACCTCGTCTACGAGCGCTACTCGCTGTGGAGCGCCGCGCCGCTGGAGGCCGCGCACGCGGCGGGCGTCCCCACCGTGCTCGAGGTCAACGCGCCGCTGGTCGACGAGCAGGCCGAGCACCGCTCGCTCGTGCACCGTCATGAGGCCGAGCGCTCCACCGCCCGCGCGCTGGCCGCGGCGGACGTGATCGTCGCGGTCTCCGACGGGATCGCCGCCTGGCTGGACGGGTGCCCTGAGGCCGAGGGCCGGGTGCACGTGATCTCCAACGGCGTGGATCCCCGGCGCTTCCCCCCGCCCGCGCGCGAGCTCCGGGCCCGCCGGCCGGGGGAGCCGTTCACCGTCGGCTTCGTGGGCACGCTGAAGCCCTGGCATGGGCTCGACACGCTCGTCGCCGCCTTCGTCGCGTTGCGCGAGCGCCACCCCGAGGCGCGGCTGCGCATCGTCGGCGACGGCCCGCAGCGCCAGGCGGTGCGCGACGCGCTGGCTGCCGCCGGCGCCCTGGAGGCCGCCGAGCTGGTGGGCGCGGTGACCCCGGCCGAGGTCCCCGGTCACCTGGCGGCCATGGACGTCGCCGTCGCGCCCTACCCCGACCTGCGCCCCTTCTACTTCTCCCCCCTCAAGATGGTCGAGTCGATGGCCGCGGGCCTTGCGGTCGTGGCCAGCCGCGTGGGAGCGCTCGACGATCTGGTGGCCCACGGTGCGACCGGCCTGCTGTGCCCGCCCGGCGACCCCGTGGCCCTGGCCGGGGCGCTCGCCGAGCTGGCCGGCGACCCCGCCCGCTGCGCCCGCATGGGCGCCGCGGGGCGGTCGCGTGTGCTGGCGGAGCACACCTGGGACGCGGTGGTCGATCGCGTGCTCGCTCTCGCCGGCGTCGATATCCCGGCGGTGCCGGACGGTCCCGGACCGCCGGCCATCCCCGTACGCGCCTTCGGTACGGCGGGCTGATGGCCCGCCAGCCCAGGAACCTGCGTCAGGCCGTCCCCGGGCTGCGCCGCACGCTGGGGCGCTTCGCGCCCCACATCCGCCCCCAGCGCGCGCTGCTCGGCGCCTCGACGCTGGCCATCTTCGCCGAGACGGCGATGCGCCTGCTCGAGCCGTGGCCGCTGAAGGTCGTGCTGGACACGGTCATCGTGGGCGACGGCGGCGCCGACGTGCCGGTGCTGGGCGCGCTGTCGGCCACCGGCCTCCTGCTGGCCTGCGCGATCGCGGTGGCGATCGTCGCCGTGCTGCGGGCGCTGTTCAGCTACCTGAGCACCATCGGCATGGCCCTGGCCGGCAACCGCGTGCTCACCGAGGTGCGCGCCGATCTCTACCGCCACGTACAGCGCCTCTCCGTGCGCTTCCACGCCAAGTCCAGGCAGGGCGACGTCCTCACGCGCCTGACCGGCGACATCAACCGACTGCAGGAGGTCACGGTCACCGCGGCGCTGCCGCTGGTGGCCAACACCCTCACGCTCGTCGGCATGGCCGTCGTCATGCTGCTCATCAACTGGCAGCTCGCCCTGGTGGCCCTGGTCATCTTCCCGCTGTTCTCGCCCAACCTCATCCGCATGGGCGGCAAGATCCGCACCGTGTCGCGCCGCCAGCGCCAGCGCGAGGGCGACCTGGCCGCGATGGCCTCCGAGTCCCTGGGCGCCATGAAGGTCGTGCAGGCCCTGGGCCTGGAGAAGGTGCTCGAGAAGGGCTTCGCATCCCAGAACGCCAAGAGCCTCAAAGAGGGTGTGCAGGCCAAGCGGCTGGCCGCGGGGCTGGAGCGCCGCGTCGACGTGCTGGTGGGCGTGGGCACCGCCCTCGTGCTCTGGTTCGGCGCGCTGCAGGTGCGCCGCGGCGCGCTGACCCCGGGTGAGCTCGTCGTGTTCCTGACCTACCTCAAGACGTCGTTCAAGCCGATGCGCGACCTGGCCAAGTACACCGGTCGCATCGCCCGCGCCTCGGCCTCGGGGGAGCGCGTGGTCGATCTCCTGGACACCGAGCTGGAGATCCGCGACGCCCCACACGCCCGCCCGGCGCCGGCGCTCCGCGGCGATGTGGCCTTCGAGGGCGTCTCGTTGACCTACGAGCCTGGGATGGCCCCGGCCCTGAGCGACGTCGACCTCACGATCCCGGCCGGCACGAACGTTGCGCTGGTCGGGCCGTCGGGCGCGGGCAAGTCGAGCCTGACCGGCCTGCTGTCGCGTCTCTACGACCCGACGACCGGCCGGGTGCTGCTGGACGGCCATGATCTGCGCGACCTCAAGCTGGAGTCCTTCCGCGCGCAGATCGCCACCGTGCTGCAGGACGGCGTGCTCTTCGGAGCGACCGTGCGCGAGAACATCGCCTGGGGAGCGCCCGACCGCGACGACGTCGACGTCGAGGCGGCCGCGCGGCTGGCCAACGCCCACACCTTCATCGGGGCGCTGTCCGAGGGCTACGAGACGGTCATCGGCGAGCGCGGCGCCACGCTGTCAGGCGGCCAGCGCCAGCGCATCGCCATCGCTCGCGCGGCGGTCCGCGACGCGCCGATCGTGATCCTCGACGAGGCCACCACGGGGCTGGACGAGGGCAACGAGCAGGAGGTCTCCCAGGCCCTGCGCCGCCTGTGCGCCGGACGGACGACGTTCCTGGTCGCCCACGCGCTGCACACGGTGGAGCACGTCGACCTGATCGTCTACCTGGAGGATGGGCGCGCCGTGGAACGCGGCACCCACGAGGAGCTCATGGCCCGCGGCGGGCGCTACGCCGCCGCCCAGTCCCTGGCCGCCCGGCGGCGGGAGGCCGACGGCGCGGGGGCGGGGACGCGTGGCGAACCGCTGATCGCGCTGGAGGGAGGACGGTCGTGATCGCGCGCGCCGACGCCCGCCTGGGCCTGCGTGACCGCCGGCTGCCCGGCCTGGCCGTCGTCCTGGACGCCGAGGCCTTCTGCGAGGCGCTGGCCGCCGCCCTGCGCGACCTACCGGTCACCGGGGCGCGGGCCACCTACGTGCGCTACAAGCCGGGCGTAAGCTGCCTCGTCGCCTTCCGGGTGCGCGTGGGGGACGAGGAGCACGACGTCTACGCGCGGGCGCTTCGCCGCAGCGCCCAGGACAAGCTCGACGCCGCCCGCCGGTGCGCGCAGAAGCACTCCTTCCTGGGACCGGGCGGCCTGGTGCTCGACCGGTGGGCCGTGGCCGTGCACGCCTCCCCCCACGACCGGCGCCTGCCCACGCTCGCGCACCTGCAGGACCCCCAGCGCCGCGCGAAGCTCTTCGAGCGCCTGCTGCCCCACCACCCGCATCTGCGCGACGGCGAGCTGACGGGCCTGCGCTACAACCCCGAGCGGCGATGGGTCGCGCGGCTGGACGCGCCGGCGGGGCGCGCGCTGGTCAAGGTCACGCAGCGTGCAGCGGTGCGCCGGGCGATGGCCTCCCGCGACGCGCTGGCGGGCCGGGCGCCCATCCCGCAACTGCTGGGCGCCACCCGCCGCCACGGCCTCGTGGCACTGGAGTGGCTGGAGGGCGACGCGCTCGAGGACCGCCTGGAGTCCACGCCCCGCGCCGCGGAGGCGGTCGGCCCCGCGCTGGCCGCGGTGCACGAGCTCGACGGCCTGGGGCTGGCGATGCGCCCGGACTCGGAGGCCCAGCGGCTGACGGCCGCGGCGCGCGCGACGCTCGTGGTCTCCCCGGCGCTGGCCCAGCGCGCCGACCGTCTCGCAACGGCGCTGGCCGGTGAGCTGCGCGCGGCCGGGCCGTGCACCGCGGTCCACGGCGACTTCTCGGCCGACCAGGTCATCCTCGGTGCGTCGGGCGCCATGCTCGTCGACCTCGACGAGACCCGCCGCGACGATCCCACGGTCGATCTCGCCGGCTTCGCGGCCGAGCTGCGCCTGCGCGTGGTACGCGGGCGACTGTCGGCCGCGGCGGCCGAGCAGGCCTGGGATGCGCTGCGCGAGGGCTACCGCGCCGCCGGTGGCTGCGCGGTGACCGCCGGACCGGCCCTGTCGCGGCGCATCGCCGCGGCGCTGCTGCTGCGCGCCGCCGAGCCGTTCCGCCTGCGCGAGCGCGACTGGGACGAGCAGGTCGTCGCGCTCGTCGAGGAGGCCGAGCGCGCGGCCGGCGCGCAGGGCCCCACCGAGGAGCCCCTCGTTGCCGCGGGCTGAGTCCCTGCCGTGAGCGCCCGTCCGCCGAAAGCCGCGATTTTCTCCGGCGGGGCCGACCGCGCCCCCACCGTGGACGGCCGTCCCGCCGGAACCGTGGACGATCGGTCGATCACCGACGCTGAGCGACGGCGATCGACCGATCGTCTCGACGCTCCGGGCGTGGCCGTCGCCGCGCTCGCCGGCCTCCTTTCGCTGACCATCGATCCCGATCCGGCAGCTCGCCTGGGCTGCGCCGCCGGGCCGGCACGCCTGGCCCGCGCGTGGCCGCGGCGCGACGGCTCGCTGGCCGTCGAGCTGCGCGACGCGGCGGGCGCGGTGGTCGCGGGCCAGTGGCGCCCCGACCGCGACGATCTGCGCAGGGTCGCCCGTCAGACCGCGGCGGCCGGGCCGGGCGGCAGCGCCGTGGTCACGGCGCCCGGCGACCGTCGGTTCGTGCTCCAGGCCCGCGCCGACCGCCGGCTGCCGGGCCTGGGCGCCGCGCTCGATCGGCCCGGCGCTGTGCTCGATCGGCCCGGCGCTGTGCTCGATCGGCCCGGCGCTGTGCTCGTGGGCCACCGCGCCGAGCAGCGCGCGGTCGTGCGCGCCGGGGTTTCGCACCTCAAGGTCACCCGGCCCCAGCGCGCCGCCGCGGCGACGGTGGCCGCCCAGCGCGCCGCGGCGCTCACGCACGCGGCGGGCGACCCGTTCGCGGTCGCGGTGCCGAGCGCGACCGACCCGGCGCTGGGCCTGCTCGTCCTGCCCACGCTGTCCGGGACATCGCTGGCCGGGCGCATGGTCGACGGCGGCCTGCGCGCGGGCGCACGGGCCGCGCGCCGCGCCGCCGCCGCGCTGCACGCCGCCGCCGTCCATCCCGGCACGCCGACC
>JBBJOB010000094.1:0-7930 GCA_037721455.1 Solirubrobacteraceae bacterium
CTGCCGAGTCTTTGATTTCGCCTTCGGTCGCCGGAACCGGCGACCTCCGGCGACGTCACACTGTCGCCGGAACCGGCGACCTCCGGCGACGCTAGTGTTGCCCCGTGTCGCTGCGGGCAAGGATCGCTGCGCTTCTCGGCGCCTTCGCCGTCGTGCTCGTCGGCTGTGGGCTGCTTGTCTCCTCGGCGCTCGAGGCCGCCGACGAGCGCGAGGCGGAGCTGACCCAGCGCCTGACCCCGGCGAACCAGATCGTGCGCGACCTGCTGGCCGACTTCGTCGAGCAGGAGACCGGCGTGCGCGGCTACGTGATCACCGGCGACCGCGACTTCCTGGACTCCTTCGATCGCGGGCGCCGGCGCGCCGACGCGGCCGTCGCGGACCTGCGCTCACTCACGGGTCAGGACACGCAGATCAATCGGGCCCTGGAGGAGGTGCTCGAGGCCCAGGACTCCTGGCGGCGCTTCGCGGCGGGCCCCGAGATCGCCGCGCGACGCCGCGGCGACGTTCAGCGCGCCCGCGAGCTGGTCATCACCCGCCAGGGCCGGACGCGCTTCGACCGCCTGCGTGACGAGCTCGCCGAGCTGGCGGAGCTGGTGGAAACCGACCGCGCCGAGGCCGTCGAGGACGCCGCCCGGGCCGACCGGCGGCTGGGCACGGCCGTCGCGCTGGCCGGCGGCGCCCTCCTGCTGCTGGTGCTCGTGGCCGGGGCGGTGATGTGGCGCTCGGTCGTCGTTCCCGTCTCCTCGCTGCGCGCCTCCCTGCGCCGGGTGGCCGGCGGCGACCTCGACGCGCCGGTGGCCGCCGACGGCCCCCGGGAGGTCCGTGAGCTCGCCCGCGATGCCGAGGCCATGCGCCAGCGCATCCGCTCGGAGGTCGAGAGCTCGCGGGCGGCCGAGGAGGGCCTGACCCAGCGCGAACCCGTGGTCGCCGCCCTGCGCGACCAGCTTCGCGCGAGCGACGGCGAGCCACCGGCCGGCGTGCGCGTGGCGGGCACCGTGCACTCGGCCGAAGGGGTGCTGGCCGGCGACTGGTACGACGTGGTCACGCTGCCCGGCGGCCGCGTGGGCGTCGTGGTGGCCGACGTGTCGGGCCACGGTGCGGCGGCGGGCAGCGTCGCCGCCCAGTTCAAGCAGGCGCTGGTAACCGCGCTCTCGCTGGGTCGCCTGGGCCCGGCGGCTCTCGAGGCAGGCCGCGCCGTCCTGCGCGACGACGAGAGATTCGTCACCTGCCTCATCGCCGAGCTCGAGCCTGCCTCGGGCCGCCTGCGCGTCACCAACGCCGGGCACCCGCCGCCGCTCGTGCTGACTGTCCATCCCGATGAGGGCGTCGTGCCAGCGCGTGAGCTGGACGGCGGCGGGGTGGTGGTCAGCACCCTGGGCGCGACCGCGTGGACCTCCCACGAGGTGACCCTGGCCGAGGGGGAACTGCTGCTGCTCTACACCGACGGCCTGATCGAGGCCCGCAACGAGAACGGCCGCCTGCTGGGTCTCGACGGCGTGGCGGCGGCGCTGGCCACGGTCGCGGAGCCCGCGCCTCAGGCGATCGTCGACATCTGCCTGGACGCCGCGCTCTCCTTCCGCGCACCCACCCGGCGCGATGACATCACGCTTGTGGTCCTTGGCCGCGGGGGATAGCCGAGCCCGGGCGGCGCGCGGCGCTCAGGCGACCCGGCCGCCGCGCTCGCGCACCTCCGCGAACGTGCGCTCGATGTCGCGCGGGTCCAGCCCGCGCGACCCCGCCTCGTCCACGGTGACCGCGAAGCCCGCCTGGAGAGCCTCCAGCGCGGTGTGGCGCACGCACACGTCGGTGGCCAGCCCGCAGACGGTGACCGCCTCGACGTCCCGGTCGCGCAGCAGCTCGGCCAGCGCGGTGCCGTCGAAGCCGGAGTAGCCGTCGGTGTGGGGATCGGCGCCCTTGTCCAGAACCACGTCCACCTGCGAGCGGTCCAGCCCGGGGTGCAGTTCGGCGCCGGGCGTCCCCTGCACGCAGTGGACGGGCCAGCGCCCGCCCTGCTCGCGGAAGGACCCGTGGTCGGGAGGGTGCCAGTCGCGCGTGGCCACCACCAGATCGAACCGCCCGGAGCCGGCCAGCTCCGCCACGCGGCCAGCGATCGCGTCACCCTCGGGAACCTCGAGTGTCCCGCCCGGGCAGAAGTCGTTCTGGAAGTCGACGACCAGCAGTGCTTCGGCCATGACGACCAGCATAGGCGCAGCGCCGCGGCTGAGAAAGCCGCGCTGCGCTCAGCTCAGCTCAGCGCGGCGTGGGCGCAGCCGACGGCGGCGCCGTAGAGCAGGTGGAACCCCAGGTCGGGCGCGATGGAGCTGGGGGGCATCTCCCACACGGGGGGCGAGAGTCCCATGGCGGGCAGGTGGACCAGGCTCGCGCCCCAGACGGCCGTGCCGAAGGCCAGGCCGCCGGCGACGTTCCCGTTGTTGGCCGGGCGCCGGGAGCCCGCGGCGACGGCGTAGGCAACGCCCCAACTCGTGCCATAGCCCCAGTGCATCGCGTTGTTGAGGGTCTCCATCTTCTCCTCGGGGACCGAGCGATGCAGCACGCCCTCGATGACGCGCTTGCCCACCTCGGCGGGTGTCTGGCTGCCCTGCGCGCCGGTGATCTTGTAGTAGGCCATCTGGCCGGCGGTCATCACGGCGGTGCCGATCGCTCCCGCGGCGACGCCGCGTACGACGGAGCCGAGGGGAGAGTTCTTGGAACGTGCCATCAGACGGCCGCTCTACCCGGCGCCCCGTGGGCGAAACGATCACGATTGGTCGATCGACCCCCTCTCAGCGAGCCCGATCGACCAATCGTCTCGCGCTCGGCGCGGGGGGAGAAGGTCGAGCGCGCCCGGCAGGATTCGAACCTGCGACCTTCCGCTCCGGAGGCGGACGCTCTATCCACTGAGCTACGGGCGCGGGCGCAGGTGCAAGGGTATCTGGTCGCACCATGCCCGAAGGCCTCCACATCACCCGCTCGCTCACGCTCCCGCTGGAGGAGGTCGAGATGCGCACGAGCCGGTCCTCGGGGCCCGGTGGCCAGCACGCCAACGTGACCGCCTCGCGCGTGGAGGCTGTGTTCGACGTAGAGGCGTCGGCCACGCTGAGCGAGGAGCAGCGTCGGCGCATCCTTGCGCGCTGCGGCCCGCGGGTGACCGCCGTGGCCCAGGACGCGCGGGGCCAGGCGCGCAACCGCCGCCTGGCGCTGGAGCGTCTGGCCGAGCGCCTGCGCCGGGCGCTGGCGGTGCAGCGCCCGCGCCGTGCGACGCGCCCCAGCGCGGGAGCGCGCGCCCGGGGCAAGGATGCCAAGCGCCGCACGTCCCAGCGCAAGCGCGAGCGCAGGCGGCCCGACGACGAGTAGAAGGGGCGCGAACGCCCGGGCGCCCATGCCCCTCACCTCTCCGCTCCTGCACGGCTTCGCGCTCGTGCTGGCCGAGCTCTTCCCCGCCTGAGGGCCCGTCCGGACCCTAACCTCGCTCCCGTGGAGCTATCGCTGTTCTTCGCCGGCACCGCCGGCTCGGTGCCCTCGGCGCGCCGCGGGCTGCCCGCGACACTGCTGCGCCGGGGCGGCGAGCGGATCCTGTTCGACTGCGGGGAGGGCACGCAGCGCCAGCTCGTGCGCTCGGTCGGGTTGGCCGACCTGGACGCCGTCTTCCTCACCCACCTGCACGCCGACCACTGGCTCGGGCTGCCCGGGATGCTCAAGTCCTTCGAGCTGCGCGACCGCGAGCGGCCCCTCACCGTCTACGGCCCGCCGGGGACCGCCGCGCTGCTCGAGCGCCTACGGCCCGTCTTCGGCCGACCGCGCTACGGCCTGGCCTTCGCCGAGCTCGAGGCCGAGGAGGCGGTGGAGCGCGACGGCTACCGCATCGAGGCCTTCGCCGTGCGTCACCGCGGCCCCGCCTACGGCTACGCGATCGTGGAGGATGACCGCCCCGGTCGCTTCGACGCCGAGCGAGCGCGGGCGCTCGGGGTGACGCCGGGGCCCGCCTTCGGGCGCCTGCAGCGCGGCGAGGCCGTCGACGGCGTCGATCCGGCGCAGGTCGTGGGCCCCGACCGGCCGGGTCGGCGGCTCGTGCTGACGGGCGACACCGCGCCGACCGACGCCGTGGTGGTGGCCGCCCATGGCGCGGACGTGCTCGTCCACGAGGCGACCTTCGCCCACGACGAGCGCGACCGCGCCGCCCAGACCCTGCACTCCACGGCCCGCCAGGCCGCCCAGGTCGCCCACGACGCCGAGGTCGCGCTGCTGGTGTTGACGCACGTCTCCAGCCGCTACGGCGGGCGCGAGCTGCGTGAGGAGGCTTGCCAGGTCTTCCCCCACACGGAGGTCGCGCGGGACTTCGACACCGTCGAGGTGCCCTTCCCCGAGCGCGGGGAGCCCGAGCTGGTGGACTGGCGGACCCTGGGCGAGCGCGCGCCCCAGCCCGCATGATCGGCGAGCGGCCGGCGGCCGAGGATCCGGAGGCGGTCGATCCCGACGGCGGATCGCGCTGGCCGAGCTGGCCCGGCGCCGCGCTGATCGCGGCGTGCGGGTTCCTGGCCGGCGCCCTGCTGGCGCTGGGCGCGGGCGCCCTCGACGACGACGACGAGCGGGCGCGCGTGGCCACCCGCACGGTGACGGTCGCGGTCCCGGCCACCCGCACCACCGGCTCGACCACCATCGAGACCACCGCCGTGCCCGACCTCGTCGGCCAGCCGCTGGACACGGCCAGGGAGCGCCTGGAGCGCGCGAGCTTCGAGGCCGACCTCGACGGAGGCGGCCTGTTCGGGGTCATCGACGACGACAACTGGGAGGTCGTCGCGCAGCGCCCCGACGCCGGCGAGCAGCTCGAGCTGGGCTCCAGCGTGCAGGTCGTCATCACCCGTCGATAGCGAGCCCTGCGGCACGCCACCCGCCGGGTGAACCCCTAGAGTTCGCTGCGCAGCAGCCCCGTTCCTTTAACCCGGTCCCGCGAGGCCAGGAAGGAGTGCCATGAAGGTCGTCCTCGACCGCGATGACATGCGACGAACCCTGGTGCGCATGGCGCACGAGATCGTCGAGCAGGCGGGGGATCCCCACGAGCTCGCCATGGTGGGCATCCACCGTCGCGGCGCGGTGCTGGCGGCGCGGCTGCACGGCCATCTCGCCCAGCTCACCGGCGTCGAGGTGCCGCTGGGAAGCCTCGACATCGCCTTCTACCGCGATGACCTCGCCACGCGGCCCGAGGCCCCGATCCTGCAGGCCACCCAGATCGAGTTCGACGTCTACGGGCGCACGGTCGTGGTGGTCGACGACGTCCTCTACACCGGGCGCACGGTGCGCGCGGCCATCGACGCCCTGTTCGACTTCGGCCGCCCCGCACGCGTGCGCCTGGCCGTCCTGGCCGACCGCGGCCATCGCGAGCTGCCCATCCGACCCGACCACGTGGGCAAGAACCTCCCGACGTCGCGCCGCGAGCGCGTCAACGTGCACGTCGAGGAGCTCGACGGCGCCGACGAGGTCACCATCACGGAGACAGAAGGGGCCGTGGCCGTATGAGGCATCTCCTCTCCATCGGCGACCTGGACCGCGATGACATCGAGCGCATCTGCGCGCGGGCCGAGCAGTTCAGCGAGGTCTCCGACCGCGAGATCAAGAAAGTGCCCGCGCTGCGCGGGCGCACCGTGCTCAACCTCTTCTACGAGGCCTCCACCCGCACCCGCTCGAGCTTCGAGCTGGCCGCCAAGCGCCTCAGCGCGGACGTGGTGAACTTCGCGGCCAGCGGCTCCAGCGTGGAGAAGGGGGAGTCGCTCAAGGACACGGTCCTCACCCTGGCCGCCCACTCGCCCGACGCCATCGTGGTGCGCACGCCCCACGCGGGCAGCGCCGCGCTCATCGCCGGCTGGACGTCGGCAGCCATCGTCAACGCCGGGGACGGCAAGCGCGAGCACCCGACCCAGGCGCTGCTGGACGTCTTCACCCTGCGTCAGAAGCTCGGGGCCCTGGACGGCCGATCCGTCTGGATCGTCGGCGACGTCGCCCACTCGCGCGTCGCGCGCTCCAACATCCTGGCCTTCCGCGCCATGGGCGCCCACGTCACGGTGTGCGGCCCGCCGACCCTCATCCCGCGCGGCATCGAGGCGATGGGCTGCGACGTGCGCTACGACCTCGACGACCTGCGCGAGGCCGACGTGGTCTACGCCCTGCGCATGCAGCGTGAGCGGATGGACCAGCACCTGGTCCCCTCGCTGCGCGAGTACGCGGCGCGCTACCAGATCAACGGCCGGCGCCTGGGCCCGCGGCAGGTGCTCATGCACCCCGGCCCGGTCAACCGCGGTGTGGAGCTCAGCGGCGAGGTCGTCGACTCCCCCCAGGCCGTGATCACCGCCCAGGTCAAGGCGGGCGTGGTGGTGCGCATGGCGGTGCTCTACGAGCTGCTCAGCGGCACGCGCGCCGTCGAGCCCGCGCCGCTGGAGCCCCAGCTCGCATGAGGCCCCACAGGGCAACGAGTACGCCTGGCGCGCCCCCCGGTGGTGCGCGATCGGCCCTCGTCCACGCCGCGCCCCCGCCGGCCACGCTGCTGATCCGCCGCGCCCACGTGCTCGACCCTCGCACGGGGCTCGACGGGCCCGCCGACGTCCTCGTGCGCCGCGGGCTGGTCGCGCAGATCGGCGCGCCGGGCGCCGTCGAGGCCGGCGACGGCGCCGAGGTGGTCGAGGGGGAGGGGCGCCACCTGCTGCCCGCCTTCGTCGACCCCCACGTCCACCTGCGCACCCCCGGCCAGGAGCACAAGGAGGACCTGGAGACCGGCACCCGCGCCGCCGCCGCCGGCGGCTACTGCGCGGTGCTGGCCATGCCCAACACCGCGCCCGTGGTCGACTCGGCGCCGGTCCTGGGCGCGCTGCTGGACGCCGCCGCGCGCGAGGCCCGCGTGCCGGTCGGCTTCCTTCCCGCCATCACGGTGGGCCAGCGCGGGGTGGAGCTGACCGAGATGGCCGAGCTGCGCGACGCCGGCGCCGCGGGGTTCACCGACGACGGACTGCCGGTCGTGTCGGCCGGCGTGCTGCGCCGCGCGCTGCGCTACCAGCGCCTGTGCGGCGGGGTGCTGGCCCTCCACGAGGAGGATCCGTCGCTCAGCGGCGATGGCGTCATGCACGAGGGGGCGCTGAGCGCTCGCCTGGGTGTGGCCGGCATCCCCAGCGTGTCGGAGTCCACGATGATCGCTCGCGACTGTGCCCTGGCCGGCTACGAGGAGGCACGCATCCACCTCCAGCACCTCAGCGCCCGGGAGTCGGTGGAGGCCGTCGCGGCGGCCAAGGCCCACGGCGTGCAGGTCACCTGTGAGGCCACCCCCCACCACCTGACGCTGACCGACGAGGCCGTGGCCTCCCTGGACACGCGGCTGAAGATGAACCCGCCGTTGCGCGCCGAGAGCGACCGCCGGGCGCTCATCGAGGGCCTGCGCGATGGCACCATCGACGCCATCGCCACAGACCACGCCCCTCACGCGCGCGACGAGAAGGAGGTCGCCTTCGAGCAGGCGCCCATGGGTACCACCGGGCTGGAGACGGCGTTCGCCGCGCTCTACACCGAGCTGGTGGTCCCGGGGGTGCTGCCTCTGGGCCTGATCGTCGAGAAGCTCAGCGCGGGTGCGCAGCCCTTCGCGCTGCCCGTACCGCGCATCGTGACCGGCGAGCCCGCCAACCTGACGCTCGTGGACCTCGACGCACAGTGGACCGTGGGCGAGCATGGCTACGAGAGCCGCAGCGACAACTGCGCCTTCGCCGGGCGGCGCCTGCGCGGACGGGTGCTGCTGACCGTGGCGGCGGGCAGCGTGGTGTACCGCGAGCGGACGTTCGCGGTGAGCGCGGCATGAGTGACGTCGACCGAAGGTCAGAGCTTGCGATGACCGGAGGGCCCGTGACGTCGACCGAAGGTCAGAGCTTGCGATGACCGGAGGGCGAAACCTATGTTA
>JBBJOB010000095.1:0-7693 GCA_037721455.1 Solirubrobacteraceae bacterium
GGCGCGGCGCGACTCGGCGCGGCTAGCGTGGGGCCCGTCCGTGTCGGCCGTCTCCTCGCCGCCGCTTCCCCTCGCCGCCTCGCGCTGGCGCGCGGGCCCGCGCACGCTCGCGCGTCTCATGGTGGGACTGTGGCTGTTCGGCACCGGCGAGGGCCTGCTGGTCGTTTCAGCGCTTGGCGTCTCCCCGTGGACGGTGCTCGCCGAGGGAGCCGGGCAGCAGACGGGCATCGGCGTGGGCGCGGCGACCATCGCCATCTCCTTCGTCGTGCTGGCGCTGTGGATACCCCTGCGCCAGCGTGCCGGCCTGGGCACCGTGCTCAACGCCGTGGTGGTCGGCCTGGCCCTCGCGGCCACCGTGGCACTGATGGCCACGCCAGATGGCCTGGCCGTCCGCCTCCTTCTGGTGGCCGTGGGCATCGCCCTCGTTGCCCTGGGCAGCGGCCTCTACCTCACCTGCCGCCTGGGCCCCGGCCCCCGCGACGGCCTGATGACCGGCCTGCACCGGCGCACCGGCCGCTCCGTGCGCCTCGTGCGCGTCTGCCTCGAGCTCACCGTCCTGGTCACCGGTTTCCTGCTGGGCGGCACCGTCGGCCTGGGCACCGTCGCCTTCGCCCTGGGCATCGGCCCGGGCGTGCAGGCAGCCCTCGCCCTCGTGGGCAGCGGGCGCAGCGACGATCTCTGAGCGAAGTCGCGCGCCTTTCGTGACGCGGCGTTGCACATACGTCACGTGCCAGTGGTGAGGATGGGGTGCGTGAGCGAAGCGTGGACAGTTGACCCCGATAGTCGAGCACAACTGTCCACAGATGTCCGTGAGCGGTCGATCGCAGCGCTCGCGCGACGCCAGCACGGCGTGGTGCACCACCGCCAGCTCATCGCGCTGGGGCTGAGCCGGCAGACGATCCAGCGCCGCGTCGCCGCCCGCCGGCTCCACCCTGTGCATCGGGGCGTCTACGCCGTCGGCCACAGCCGCCTCACCCTACGAGGACGCTGGATCGCCGCGGTGCTGGCCTGCAGCCCCGGCGCGGCCCTGAGCCACCGCGACGCCGGCCACCTGCGGAACCTGCGCCACTCGCAGAACGCGCGCATCGAGGTGACGGTGCCGGCCGCCGCGCACCCACGGCGCCCGGGCCTGCGTGTCCACCGCACCACCCTGGCCCCCGAGAACCTCACGATCGTCGACGGCATCCCGGTCACCAGCCTCGCCCGCACGCTCCTCGACCTCGCAGCAATCCTCAAGCCCCACCAGCTCGCCCGAGCCATCGAGGCCGCCGAGCGCCAGCGCCTCCTGGACTACGCACCGCTCCACGCCCTCCTCACCAGCAATCCCCGCCACGCCGGCGCCAGCAACCTGCGCACCGCACTGGCCACCTACACCGAAGGCACCATCACCGAGAGCGATTACGAGGCCCTGCTCCTGTACGTCTGCGCCACCTATGGCCTGCCGCGACCGCAGACCAACAGCGCGCTCACGCTCCGCGACGGCACCACCATCCGCCCCGATGCCTACTGGCCCGCCCACCGCCTCGTCGTCGAGGTCGACGGCGACGACTGGCACGCCCACCGGACGGCGAGACGTCGCGACCACGCACGTGACGCGGACATCCAGGCGCTGGGGCTGATGGTCGTCCGTGTCCTCGCCGACGACCTGGAGCACCGACCGGCCGAGACCGCGCGGCTCCTCGCGAGCCTGCTGGGCGTCAGAGCGCCCTGAGCCCCAATTCGCGCACCTGCCGCTCGTCCACCGGCGCGGGCGCCCCCGTCAGCGGGTCCGCGCCGCTGGCCGTCTTGGGGAAGGCGATGACGTCGCGGATCGAGTCGCGGCCTGCGAGCATCGCGACGATGCGGTCGATGCCCAGGGCGATGCCGCCGTGGGGCGGCGCGCCGTGGCGCAGCGCGTCGAGCAGGAAGCCGAAGCGCCGCTGCGCCTCGTCGGCGTCGATGCCGATCAGGTCGAGCACCTTCTGTTGCACCTCGGCCTCGTGGATGCGGATCGAGCCGCCGCCCAGCTCCACGCCGTCGGCCACGAGGTCGTAGTTGCGCGATCCCAGCGCCCCCGGGTCGTCCAGCGACCCGGTCGGCGCCGTGAAGGGATGGTGCAGCGGGTCCCACCGCTCCTCGCCGGCGTTCCACCCGAACATGGGGAAGTCCACGACCCACAGCACATCGTGGCCCGAGCGCTCCAGCCCCAGCCGCTGTGCCAGCTCGACCCGCAGCCCGCCCAGCGCCTCCAGGGCCACCTGGCGCTCGTCGGCGGCGAAGAGCAGCAGCTCGCCGGGCTCGCCACCCACCGCCGCGATCTGCTCCGCGGTGAAGAACTTCGCGATGGGCGAGCGCCAGCTCGGGGTGGGTGGGCCGGATTCCACGAAGGCCCAGGCGACGGCCTTGCCGCCGTGGCGCTGGACGACCTCGTTGAGCCCGTCGAGCTCACTGCGCGACAGCTCGACGCGCCCGGCGTTCAGGACGACGACCGCGCCCCCGGAGTCCAGCACCGACTGGAAGACCTTGAACTGCGAGCCGCGCAGGGCGCCGGACACGTCGCGCAGCTCGAGGCCGAAGCGGCGGTCCGGGCGGTCGGAGCCATAACGGGCCAGCGCCTCGGCGTAGGTCATGCGGTCCCAGGGCGGCGGGGGAACGTCGAAGCCGCCCACCTCGAACACCCGCGCCATCAGCCCCTCGATGAGCTCTATGACGTCGTCCTCCTCGACGAAGGCCAGCTCCACGTCGAGCTGGGTGAACTCGGCCTGGCGGTCCGCACGCATGTCCTCGTCGCGAAAGCAGCGGGCGATCTGGAAGTAGCGCTCGTAGCCGCCGATCATCAGGAGCTGCTTGAAGAGCTGAGGAGACTGGGGCAACGCGTACCAGGTGCCCGGCTCGCGGCGGTTGGGGACCAGGAAGTCGCGCGCGCCCTCGGGGGTCGAGCGCGTGAGGATCGGCGTCTCGATCTCCAGGAAGTCGTACTCGCCCAGGTGGTTGCGGATCGCCGCGACCACCTCGTGGCGTAACTCCAGCGCCGTGCGCATGGTCTCGCGGCGCAGGTCGATCGCACGGTGGCGCAGGCGGGTCATCTCGTCGAGCTGACCGTCGTCGTCGACCTGGAACGGCGGGGTCAGGGCCTCGGCCAGCGTGCGCAGGTCGCGCACCGCGACCTCGATCTCGCCCGTGGCCAGTTCGGGGTTGACCTTGCCCGCCTCGCGCGCGACGACCTCGCCGGTGACGCTGACCACGTGCTCGGGGCGCAGCGCCTCGGCCGCCGCGAAGGTCTCGTCGCCGGGCTGGGGATGGATGACGAGCTGCAGCAGCCCCGAGCGGTCGCGCAGGTCGAGGAAGATCAGCCCGCCGTGGTCGCGGCGGCGGTGCACCCAGCCGGCCACCGTGACCGTGGTCCCCACCGCGTCGGGGCGCAGGTCGCCGGCCCAGCGGTCGCGGTAGGGGTTGGCGCGGGGGGCGCGCTTCACGCGGTCGCATCCTGCGAGCGCCCCACGCGGTCGCGCGCCCTCATGCGCCCAGCCCCCGATCGCGCAGGATCCGCGAGACGACCGCGTCGGTCTCGACGTCGATCTGGTCTCCGGTGTCCATGTCGCGCAGCGCGCTCGAGGTCTCGCCCACGACGGCAACGTAGCGAGCGCCGACCCGGCCCGCCTGCTTGAGCTGCCCCTTGAGCGAGCGCCCGGCCAGCTCGAGCTGGGCGTGCATCCCCGCGCGGCGCCCCTCCGCGGCCACCGCGAAGGCCGCGGTGCGGGCGCCATCGCCGCCGTCGACGGCCACGAAGAGGTCGACCTCGGGCGCCGCGACGGGCTGTTCCCCGGCGGCCAGCAGGATCCGCTCGACCCCGGCCCCCCAGCCCATCCCGGGAGCGGGGCGCCCGCCGAGCTGCTCGACCAGCCCGTCGTAGCGCCCGCCGCCGCCCACGCCGCTCTGGGCTCCCAGCGCGTCGGAGGTCAGCTCGAACACGGTGCGGGTGTAGTAGTCCAGCCCGCGGACCAGCGTCGGGTCGACCTCGTAGGGCTGGCCCGCGGCGTCGAGCATCGCGCGCACCGCGGCGAAGTGCTCGGCGTCCTGCGGGCTCAGCGCATCGAGCAGATGAGGCGCGCCGAGCATGACCGCCTGCGTTCCCGGGTGGTCGCTGTCGAAGGCGCGCAGCGGGTTGAGTTCGATGCGCGCACGGACGTCCTCGGCCAGCTCGTCCTCGTGCGCACGGAGGTGCGCGGTCAGGCGCTCCCGGTAGGCCGCGCGGCTGTCGGGCGACCCCAGCGACGCGATGCGCAGGCGCAGCTCGCGCACGTCGAGCTCATCCAGCAGCGTGGCGAGCAGGAGGATCGACTCGGCGTCCACGGCGGGGTCGTCGGAGCCGATGGCCTCGACGCCCACCTGCCAGAACTGGCGGTAGCGGCCGGCCTGGGCGCGCTCGTAGCGGAAGAAGCTGCCCAGGTACCAGAGCTTCACCGGCTGGGGCAGGCGGTGCATGCCGTGCTCGGCGTAGGCGCGGCAGACCGGCGCGGTGCCCTCGGGGCGCAGGGTCAGCGAGCGCCCGCCGCCGTCCTCGAAGGTGTACATCTCCTTCTGGACGATGTCCGTCGAGTCGCCCACACCGCGGGTGAACAGCTCGGTGGCCTCGAAGGCGGGCGTCTCGATGCGCCGGTAGCCCGCGGCGCCCAGCACGCGGCGCGCGGCGGCCTCGACCGCCTCGCGGCGCTCGCTGTCGTCGGGCAGCACGTCGAACGTGCCCCGCGGGGCCTGCAGGCGCTCGGCCACCGTCAAACGATCGCGCGCAGGAAGGGGTTGGAGGCCCGCTCGCGGCCCAGCGTCGTGATCCCCATGTGGCCCGGGTACACGGTCGCCTCGTCGGGGAAGCGCTCCAGCAGCGTGGCGATCGAGGCCTCGAGGGTCGGCCAGTCGCCACCGGGCAGGTCGGTGCGCCCGACGGAGCCGTCGAAGAGCACGTCGCCGGCGAACAGGGCATCGTGCTCGGTGGCCGCCCAGGTCACGTGCCCGGGGCTGTGGCCGGGGGTGAAGACCACCTCGAAGGCGATGCCCGCGAACTCCAGGCTCTCGCCCCCGGCGATGGTGTGGTCGGCGTCGTAGGACTCGTAGGGCCCGAAGCCCGGCCAGGGGATGAAGCGCATGATGTCGGCCAGCACCGGCACCTCCATCTCCGGGCACCACACGGGCGCGCCGGTGGCCCTTGCGACGGGCGCGACCGCGCCGATGTGGTCGAAGTGCGTGTGGGTGAGCAGGATGGCCTCGAGCGTGACGCCGAGGCGATCCAGCTCGCCGAGCAGGCGCTCGGGCTCCTCGCCCGGGTCGAACAGGACCGCGCGGTCGCTGCCGGGCAGGCGGGCCAGGTAGGCGTTCTCGGCCAGCATCCCGACGGTGAGCTGGTGGACCTCGAGGCTCACCGCGCCCCGCCCGTCTCCTGCCTGCGCTGGCGGCGGCGGAAGAGGAACAGGTCGGTGTAGTAGCCCAGGGGCGTGTAGACGAGCATCATGAACGCGGCGAGGAGGATCGCCTGGCGGACCGTGTTGCCCAGGAAGGCGACGAGCAGGACGCCGAACATCGCCGTGGCGAACAACGCCCGGAGGAACGCGCCGCGCCAGGTCGGCGGACGTTGCGCGCGGTCGAGGCGCCGCTGACGGGCATCCTTCTTGGCGTCGGCCTTGCGATCGGCCGCGGTGATGGGCCGCCCGGTACGCCCGCGCACCTCGACCATCCCGGCGGCGTTGCCACGGTGCTTGGAGCGGCGGCGCTTCTTGGTCGAGGCCATGAGCGGCTACGAGTCTAGGGCGTCCTCGACCGTCCGGCGGTTGCGCACGGGGACGTCGTCGGGGAAGCCGGCGAAGGCCCGCTGGGGTGCCAGGCCGACAAGCTCGCACCCCGCGACCGGAGCCCGCGCGGCGACCGCGGCGACGAGCCTCGCGAGCGGCACGGCCTCGTGGTCCTCCACGTTGCACGAGACCTGAGCGACGCCGTCGCGCGCGGGGAGCGTGAGGCCGATCGCCCGCACGCCGGGCAGGCCGTGGGGGCCACCCTCGCGCAGCTCGGCGGCGATGGTCCTGGCGTCCTCCAGGGTCGCCGGGGGCTCAAGCTCGACGTTGAAGGCGATGAGTGGCGGGCGGGCGGCGACGAGGGTGGCTCCGGCGGTGGGGTGGAGTTGCGCGGGGCCGAAGTCCGGGCGCAGCTCGCCGTCGGCCAAGCACTGCATGAGCCGCTCGAGCCCGCCGCGGCGCAGCTCCGCGCGCGTACGCCCGTCCGCGAGCGCGCCGTAGAGGAGGACCGGAAGGCCGAGACCGCCCAGCTCGTGCGCAGCCACGAGCGCCTCGGCGCAGGCCGCGCCGCGCCGGGCTCCGTCGAGGTGGACGATGGGCGCGACGTCGACCGCGCCGACGTGCGGATGGCTGCCGCGGGGCGTGGTGAGGTCCACGCGGGCGATCGCCTCGCGGGCGCCGGCGACCAGCGCGTGCGCGAGCGTCCCGGGTGGTCCCGCCAGCGTGTAGACGCTGCGGTGGTGGTCGGGGTCGGCGTGGACGTCGAGCAGCCGCGCTCCGCCGAAGGCGAAGGCCTGGCCGATCGCGTCGATGGCCGCGCGGTCGCGCCCCTCCGAGACGTTGGGGACGGCCAGCAGCGGGCCAGGAGCGGCGGTGCTCACAGCACGAAGCGCCCGGCGTCCACGACGGTCGTGCCGCCGACGGTGACCGTCGGCTCGAGCACCACCACGTCGAGGTGCACCGGGACGGCCACCGTGCCCCCGATCGCCGCGCTGGCCCCGAACGCGACGTGCGCGGTGCCCAGGATCTTCTCGTCCTCGAGGATGTTGCCCGTCAGCGTCGCGTGCTCGTTGGTGCCCACCCCCAGCTCGGCCAGGTTGCGGCCCGCGGGGCCGTGGGCGTCGAGCTGCTCGAGGTAGGCGGTAGCGTGGCGCCCGGCGCCGTCAACGAGCCGGCCGTCGCGGACCGTGAGCGTCACCGGCTCGTCGCGCACGACGCCCGGCCCAGGGACGCTGGAGGCCACGAGTGTCCCCTCGCCGTGCAGCGGTGCGACGAAGCCCTCGCCACACGGCAGGTTCCCGAAGGCGCCGGGCGCGGTGAGGTCGCCGTGGTCGGAGATGCCGGTCCGGCCGGTGAGGTCCAGGCGCAGGTCGGTTCCCCGCGGGCAGGTGAGGTGGGCCTCGGGCGCGTCGCTCAGCAGCGCGGCGACGGCCTGCGAGCGCTTCGCGAGCGTGTCGAAGTCGGCGCTCATCAGGCGGCCGAGGAGATCCTCCGTGACGCCCGGCAGCGTGGCGCCCCGTACGCCGGCCTCGGTGGCGGCCTTGCGCGCACGGGTGTGAGAGATCGAGGGCAGGCAGGGAGCGAGATAGGCGTCGGCGCGCCCCAGCGCGGCGGCCACGGAGCGCGGCGGCTCGGTGCCCCGCCGCGCGTCGGGCGCCACGACGACCAGCGCGCCGTCCCCCCCGGCGGCGAGCACCGCCTCGTGCAGGGCCCGGCCGAGGTCGGCGCGGTCCGGGTCGGCGACAACGAGGACCTCCTCCCCAGCCGCGACGCCCAGGCAGCGCTCCACCACGGTGGCCACGGCACGGTGCAGGTCGGCGCTCACGCCCGGCACCGTACCTTCCGGGTACGCCAGTGCCCTGCGTAGACTGCGCCATCCCGCCGGAGTAGCTCAGTCGGTTAGAGCAGCGGAATCATAATCCGCGTGTCGG
>JBBJOB010000096.1:0-7663 GCA_037721455.1 Solirubrobacteraceae bacterium
CCCTCCCGGTGCGCAGATCCATGACGAATCACGCGCGTTCGGTCACGACTCGGGCAGACCGCGTCCGCGCAGGAAGGCGGCGGCGTCCATCGGTCGGCCGCCCGGCGGCCGCACCTCGAGCAGCTCCAGCGCGCCGAGCAGCAGCCGCCCCTCGCGGGCGACGACATGATCAGAGGCTCCCCCCTCAGTGATCCTGGCCCGCAGGACACCGAGGTACGACCCGTCGGCCAGCAGCGCGCGGGCCCCCACGTGCGGGTGCAGCGCGCGGACCACCCTCTCGGCGACGACCGCGTCCGAGCCGGAAAGGGTGCGGTCGGCCGGCCCGATCTTCTCGGCGTAGGTCACGCCCTCCTCCGGCTGGTCGGCGAACGCAGGGCGCTCGCTCAGCGCGCGCAGCAGCAGCTCGGCGCCCAGCTCCTCGAGGCGCGCGGCCAGCGTGGCGTAGGTATCGTCGGGCGCGATGGGCTCCTCGCCGGCCAGGCACACAGGCCCGCTGTCCAGGCCCGCGGTCAGGCGCATGATGCTCACGCCGGTGGTCGCGTCGCCGGCCATGATGGCCCGTTCCACCGGCGCGGCGCCGCGCCAGCGCGGCAACAGTGAGGGGTGCACGTTGAGCAGCTCGTGCTCGGACAGCAGCGGCTCGCGGATCAGGGCGCCGAAGGCGCAGACCACGACGGCCTCGGGGGCTGCTGCGGCGATGCGGGCGCGCGCGGCCGAGTCGTTGACCGACTCGGGCTGGTCGAGCTCCAGGCCCAGCGCGCGGGCGGCGTCGGCCACGGGCGGCGCCTGTACGCGCTGGCCGCGGCCGGCCGGGCGGTCGGGTCGGGTGACGACGAGGGCCGGCCGATGCGGGGAGGCGGCCAGCCGCTCGAGGATCGCGGCGGCGAAGGCCGACGTGCCCAGGAAGGCCGTCCTCACGCGGCCGAGGCGGCATGGCGCTGCTCGCGCTCCCGCATGGCGCGGATGGCCGCCTTGCGCTGCTCGCGCGATGTGCGGTCGAGGATCAGCACGCCGTCGAGGTGGTCGATCTCGTGCTGGATGACCCGCGCCTCCAGGCCGGAGGCCTCGACCAGCACCCCGTCGCCGTGCTCGTCGCTGGCGCTGACGCGCACGTGCACGGGCCGCTCGACGTCGACATGCACGCCGGGCAGGCTCAGGCACCCCTCCTCGGCGGTCTCCTTGTCGCGGCTGCTCCACTCGATCTTCGGGTTGACCAGCGCCGCGGGTGGGCCCTCGGAAGCGATGCGGTATACGAGCAGGCGGTGCGGGATGCCCACCTGGGGGGCGGCCAGCCCTATGCCCAGCGCGTCGGCCATGAGGGCGCCCATCTGGCGGACCTCCTCGCGCAGGGCGTCGTCGAAGCGCTCGACGGCGCGACCCTCGGACCGCAGGACCGGGTCGCCGAACTGGCGGATGAGGCGCAGGGCCTCCAGGCGCCGCGCGGCCACCTCCGGCGGCAGGGAGGGCGTCTGCGCGGGGTCGGGCCCCTCGGGCTCGACGAGGTCGTGGTTCTCCTCGGCCATCTTCCGGCGAGTCTATTGCGGGTCGACGTCCACGCTGAAGGCCACCGCGCGGTGGGCACGGTCGGCGTCGGCGCGCGCCACCGCGGTGCCCACGGCGGCGATCGTGCCGGCGCGGTCGCTCGCCTTGACCACGAGCTGGCTGCGCTCGCGACGGCGCAGGCGAAACAGGGGCGCGGGGCCCAGCACCTGGGCCCCCGGCGGCTCGCCCAGTGCCTCGCGCACGGCGCCCGCGGCCGCCGCCGCGCCGCCGGTGTGCTCGGGTGCCGAGCAGACCACGCGGATCAGGTCGCTGAAGGGCGGGTAGCGCAGCGCCTCGCGACGGGCCAGCTCACCGGCAAGGAAGGCGTCGGCGTCGTGGCGCGCCGCCGCGGCGATGGCCGGCGAGTCTGGCTCCAGGGTCTGCACGAGCACGCGACCCGACCGTCCGCGGCCCGCGCGCCCGGCGAGCTGGGTGACCAGCGCGAAGGTGCGCTCCTCGGCGCGGAAGTCGGGGAAGCGCAGCGTCGCGTCGGCGTCGACCACCACGCCCAGTCCCACGTCGGGAAAGTCGTGCCCCTTGGCCACCACCTGGGTGCCCAGCAGCACGCCGCGGGGCGCGGCGGCGAAGGCGGCCAGCACCGGGCCGGCCGCGCCCGCGTCGGCGTCCAGGCGGAAGATTGCCAGGCCCAGCGCGCGCAGCTCCTCCCCCAGCCGCTCGGTACCCGTCCCGTGGCGCGCCAGCGAGACCGAGCCGCAGTCGGGGCACGCGCGCGGCACGCGCTCGCGGTGGCCGCAGTGGTGGCAGGCCATCGTGCCCGCCGCGCGGTGAAGCACCAGGGCGACGTCGCAGTCGGGGCAGCGCCAGCCGCGCCCGCAGGATCGGCACTCCAGGAAGTTGGACCAGCCGCGGCGGTTGAGCAGCACGATGGCCTTGGGCTCGTCAGCCAGCCCATGGAGGACCCTTGGGTGCAGCGCGGCGGCGGTGTCGCGCATGTCGATCACCTCGACGGGGGGCAGCGGCCGGCCGTCCACCCGGTCGGGCAGGCGCAGGCGGCGCAGTGCGTGGACGCTCTCGGGCCGCGGCGTGGCGCTGCCCGCCACGAGGACTGCGCCGGCCT
Source organism: Solirubrobacteraceae bacterium (assembly GCA_037721455.1). Taxonomy (GTDB): domain Bacteria; phylum Actinomycetota; class Thermoleophilia; order Solirubrobacterales; family Solirubrobacteraceae; genus Siliceabacter. The sequence continues at coordinate 2,621 of JBBJOB010000096.1, forward strand.
GCGCGGCGCGGCGGGCCGCGACCCCGCGGGCGTCGTAGCGCGGGTCGCCCTCGTGCTTGTAGGAGGCCTCGTGCTCCTCGTCGACCACGATCAGCCCGAGGTCGGCCAGCGGCGCGAAGACGGCCGAACGCGGCCCCACGCAGACCCGCGCTTCGCCGCGGCGCAGGCGCAGCCACTCGTCGTGGCGCTCCCCGTCGGACAGGCGGGAGTGCAGCACGGCCACGGTGTCGCCGAAGCGGGCAACGAAGCGGGTGACGATCTGGGGGGTGAGCGCGATCTCGGGCACCAGCACGATGGCGCTGCCCCCGCGCTGCAGCGCCGCGCCGGCGGCGCGTAGATAGACCTCCGTCTTGCCCGAGCCGGTGACACCCTGGAGCAGCAGTGCCTCGTGCCCGCCCGCAGCGACCGCCGCCTCCACCTCGCCCAGGACGGCAGCCTGGGCGGGCGTCAGTGGAGGCGGCTGCACGCTTCCCGCGCCGACGACCGCGTGCTCGACCACGCGCCTGTGAGCGCGCGCGGCGATGGCGACCAGCCCGCGCCTCTCCAGGCGACGTAGCGCCGCGAGGTCGTGGCCGGCGAAGCGCGGCAACGAGGCCAGGAGCGCGCGCTGGTTCTCGGTGAGGCGGGGGGCAACCGCGGACTCGGCCTCTCCGGGACCGGTGACGCCCGGCTCCACCCCCTCGGCCCACAGCGCCGTGCGTTCCCGTGTGCCCCCGGGCGGCAGCATCAGGCCCACCGAGCGGGCGAAGGTCGAGCAGTACTCCCGGGCCATCCAGCCCGCCAGGTCAACCAGGTCGGTGGGGAGGCTGCGGTCCAGCACCCGCAAGGGCGCGGCCAGGCGCTCGGTGGGCAGCTCGCTGTGGGCGGCCAGCCCGACCACCACCCCGTCGACCTCGCGCCCGGCGAAGGGGACGCGCAGCAGCGCGCCCACCTCCACCCCCTCGGGGCGCAGGTAGTCGAACGGCCCGCGCAGGGCGCGGGCCGTCGTGAGGGGTTCGACCTTGGCGATGGCGGGCACGTGGCCCGCCATCATCGCGTGGCGGTCAGACGGCGGCGGGCTCGCCCGCCAGGCCGGCGGCGTCGCGCAGGGTGGCCGCCTTGTCGGTGCTCTCCCACGTGAAGTCGGGGTCCTCGCGGCCGAAGTGGCCGTAGGCGGCGGTCTTCTGGTAGATCGGACGGTGGAGGTCCAGGTCGCGGCGAAACGCGCCGGGGCGCAGGTCGAAGTGCTCGTCCACGAGCTCGGCGATCCTCGCCCTGCCGATCTTCTCGGTGCCGAAGGTCTCGACCATGACGGAAACCGGGTGGGAGACGCCGATGGCGTAGGCCACCTGGACCTCGGCCTTGTCGGCCAGCCCCGCGGCGACCACGTTCTTGGCCACCCAACGGGCCGCGTAGGCGGCGGAGCGATCGACCTTCGAGGGATCCTTGCCGCTGAACGCGCCTCCGCCGTGGCGGGCCATGCCGCCGTAGGTGTCGACGATGATCTTGCGCCCGGTCAGGCCGGCGTCGCCCACCGGGCCGCCGATCACGAACCGGCCGGTGGGGTTGCACAGCAGGCTCTCGCGCAGCGACCCGGCGTCGTACATACCGTCTGGCAGGATCGGCAGGACCACGTTCTCCCACAGGTCGTCGGGGATCTGGCCCTCGACGCCCTCGGCGTGCTGGGTGGAGATCAGCACACGCTCGATGGCCACCGGTCGTCCGTCCCGGTAGCGCACCGAGACCTGCGTCTTGCCGTCCGGGCGCAGATAGTCCAGCGTGCCGTCGTTGCGCACATCGGTCAGGCGCTTGGCCAGCTTGTGGGCAAGCGAGATGGGCAACGGCATGAGCTCCGGCGTCTCGTTGGTCGCGTAGCCGAACATCATCCCCTGGTCACCGGCGCCGGCCAGATCCAGCTCGTCGCCGCCACCCCCGCTGCGGGTCTCGTGGGACTCGCTGACGCCCTGGCCGATGTCGGCCGACTGCTTGTCGATCGCGTTGAGAACCGCGCACGAGTCGGCGGAGAAGCCCAGGTCGGCGTCGATGTAGCCGATCTTGCGCACCGTCTCGCGCGCGATGTCCTGGATGTCGATGTAGGTCTTGGTGGTGATCTCACCCGACACCACGACGAGCCCGGTGTTCACGAGCGTCTCGCAGGCCACCCGGCCGTACGGGTCGTCGCGCATCACAGCGTCCAGGACCCCGTCGGAGATCTGGTCGGCGACCTTGTCGGGGTGGCCCTCGGTGACGGACTCGGACGTGAACAGGTACTCGTTGTCGGCGTAGTGACTCATCGTGGACGGACGGGGACCTCCGGTCGATTACGGACCGTTCACCCTACCGGGAACCCCCGGCCCTGCGCCGGTGGGACCCCTCCACGAAGTCGATGATCACGGGCACGCCGTCCAGCCCGAAGCGCGCGCGCAGGCGGTTCTCCAGGTAGTAGGCGTAGTCGCGGGTCAGCCGCGCGCGGCTGTTGACCTGGATGGCGAACCGCGGCGGCCCGGTCTCGATCTGGGCCGCGTAGAGCAGGCGCAGGCGGTGGCCCTGGCGCGCGGGCGGCTGGCGCGCCTGTACGGCCTCCCCCAGCCAGCGGTTGAGCTGCGGGGTGGGCACGCGGGTGCGCCGACGGTCACCCAGCAGCAGCGCCTCGCGCAGGAGCCTGTCCACGTTGCGCCCGGTCGTCGCGCTGCTCGTCAGCACCCGCGGGCGCAGGCGCAGCTTGCGGGCCACGCGGGCACGCTCGTGGTCCAGGCCCTGCTCGTCCATCGTCCCCAGATCCCACTTGTTGAGCACGATCGCCGTGGCGCAGCCCGCGCCCATGGCCAGCTCGGCCACGCGCTGGTCCTGGGCGGTGACGCCGTCGGCGGCGTCGCAGACGACGAGGGCCACGTCGGCGCGCTCGGCCGCTCGCTGGGAGCGCAGCACGGTGTAGTACTCGACGGACTCCTGCACCTTGGACTGGCGGCGCATGCCGGCGGTGTCAACGAGGATGACCCGCCGCCCGTCGATCTCCATGGGCAGGTCGATGGCGTCGCGCGTGGTGCCCGCGACCTCGGAGACGATGACCCGCTCGGAGCCGGTGAAGCGGTTGACCAGCGACGACTTGCCGACGTTGGGACGTCCCAGCACGGCCAGGCGCAGCGTGTCGTCGGCCTCCTCCAACGCGTCGCCCTCGGGCGGCAGCAGCCCGACCAGGCGGTCGAGCAGGTCGCCGCTGCCCAGCCCCTGGGCGGCCGAGACCGCGGCGGGATCCCCCAGCCCCAGCGCGTGGAACTCGGCGGCCAGCGCGAGGTCGCCCACGCCGTCGACCTTGTTGGCGGCCACCAGCACCGGCAGCCGCGAGCGGCGCAGCAGGTCGGCCATCTCCTGGTCGCCCGGGCGCAGGCCGGCCCGGGCGTCGACGACCAATACCGCCACCTGCGCGTCGGCCAGCGCCGCGCGCGCCTGGTCGCGGATCGAGCCCGCGATCGGGTCGGGGTCCAGCGCGTCCATGCCCCCGGTGTCCACGAGCAGGAAGCGCCGCCCGTTCCACTCGCAGGCGATCTCGTGGCGATCCCGGGTTATGCCCGAGCGCTCGTGGACGACCGCCGTGCGGGTCCCGCTGAGGCGGTTGACCAGCGAGGACTTGCCCACGTTGGGGTAGCCGACGACGGCGACCTTCATCGCAGGTCGACGACCTCGACCACGTCGTCCAGCGCCAAGATCTCGGGGTCGCCGGTCCACACCGGCGCCCGGTGGCGCTGACCGGTGGCGACGCAGAAGGCGTCCGCGTAGGAGAGTCGGCGGTGGGCCTTGACGGTCGCCGCCGCGAGCACGAGCTCGGGATCGGGCGCCTCGGCCTCGATCAGGGGCAGCAGCGAGCGCAGGGCGGCGTCCGCCGCGGGCCGTCCGCGGCGCTTGATGGCGTTGTAGAAGGACTCACCGAGGTTGATCCACGACACGACCACGTGATCCTCGTCAAGTGCACGCTCGACACGGTCTGCGGCGTGCTCGTCGCCGAACAGGGCCGTGACCGCCCAGGCATCAAGGACGATCGTCACCCGCGTGACCGCTCGAGGTCGCGCAGGCACCACGCCTCGATGCGCATCTCGTCTCTGGCCATCTCCCACCGGTGCTCGGCCTCGAGCGTGCGGGTGAGCGGCTGGGGATCGCCCGGGTCGGCGAGGATGCCGCGCGGCGATCCGACCGGCTGCGCCTTGCGGATCGCCACCTCGTCACCGTCAGTCGAGACGTCGACCTCGTCGCCCGGACGAATGCCCAGCCGGTCGCGCACGGCCTTGGGCAGCACGACCTGGCCCTTGGGTCCGACCTTGTAAGTCATACCGGTCAGTCTAACCGACGCGCCAGCGCGACGATCTCGGCCACGACCTCGTCGATGGACAGGCCGGTGGTGTCGACCTCCACAGCATCGGGCGCGGCGCGCAGCGGCGAGTCCGCGCGGGCGGAGTCGCGCTCGTCGCGCACCGCCTGCTCGCGCTCCACGACGGCGGGGTCGGCGCCCATCTGCGCGGCGCGCCGGCGGGCGCGCTCACCCGGGTCGGCGACCAGGAAGACCTTGAGCTCGGCGTCGGGCGCCACCACCGTCCCGATGTCGCGCCCCTCGGCGACCCAGTCGCCGTCGCGCATGAGCGCCTGCTGGGTTGCGACGAGCGCGCGGCGCACACCTGTGTCCGCGGCCACCACCGACGCCTGCTCGCTGACCTCGGGGGCACGGATGGCGGCCGTGACGTCCTCCCCGTCCAACCTTACGCCGTCGCCGAACTCGATCGTCGCGCCCGCCGGGTCGGGATGGCCCCGCAGCCCGGCCAGCGCGACCGCGCGGTACATAGCCCCTGTATCCAGGTAGGTGAAACTGAGTGCGGCCGCGACGGCGCGCGCTACGGTGGACTTGCCCGCGCCGGCGGGGCCGTCGATGGCTATGCGCATGGCCCCAATCTCGCAGAGCGAGGCACGGCACAGTCGCCCAGTGCTGCCGACCAGCAGCCGGGCTGAACCAGCCCGCTCCTCTGGGACCGCCGCTCACCCGCTTTCAGGAGTCGCTTTCGCGGCGTCGAGGCGGGC
>JBBJOB010000097.1:0-7640 GCA_037721455.1 Solirubrobacteraceae bacterium
ATGCCCCGCCACCCCGACCTCTTCGCCAACTTCGAGCGCATGCGCAGAGAGATGGACGAGCTGTTCGGCGATGTGTTCGACCGCACGCGGCTGGCGCCGCGGCGGCACGGGTTCAGTCCGTCGGTGGACGTCTTCTACGCCGACGACCCGCCGCGGGCGGTGGTGCACGCCGAGCTGGCGGGCATCGACCCCGACGAGCTGAGCCTGGAGATCGAGGGGCGCGAGCTCGTGCTCGCCGGCCATCGCAAGGCCGCGTGCGCCGAGGGTCGCGTCTACCAGCAGCTCGAGATCGAGCACGGCCCGTTTCGCCGCGTCATCCCCCTGGGCGCCGACGTCGTGGCCGACGCCGCCCGGGCGACCTACCACGACGGCATCCTCAAGGTCGAGCTGCCGCTGGTCCCGCCCGACCGGCGCACCCTCTCGGTGTCCATCGACACGCAGTCGCGGTCCGAGTGATTGACGTCGAGGCCCACAGCGACGGCGGGGAGCCGCGTGACGTGGAGATCGGTGCGCGGGCCGCCGTGCCCGGCGCCCTGCCCGTCCTCCCGCTGCGCGAGACGGTCCCCTTCCCCGACACGGTCACGCCGCTGGCCGTGGGCCAGGAGCGCTCGATCGCCCTGGTCAACGACGTCCTGGCCGGCAACCGCCTGCTGGTAATGGTGGCCAGCCGCGAGCCCGAGCTGGAGGTGCCCGGCCCCGAGCAGCTCTACGACGTCGGGGTCGTCGGCACGGTCGCGCGCATGCTCAAGGTCCCCGACGGGACGCTGCGCCTGCTCGTGCAGGGCGGCCAGCGCGTCGCCCTGACCGGATGGGAGTCCGAGCAGCCGTACCTGGTCGCCCACGTCGAGGAGCGCTCCGACAAGCTCACCGAGTCGCCGGAGCTCACCGCGCTGATGCGCAACGTGCAGGGGACGTTCAGCCGGATCGTCGAGGAGGTCCCCTACCTCCCCGAGGAGCTTCAGATCGCGGTGGCCAACATCGACGACCCCAGCGCGCTGAGCCACCTCATCGCGGGCTCCCTGCGCCTGCCCGCCGACGAGAAGCAGGGGCTGCTGGAGGAGCTCGACGTCGCGCGGCGCCTGCGCCGCCTGGTGGAGATCCTCGCGCGCGAGCTCGAGGTGATCTCCATCGGCAGCGAGATCCAGAGCCAGGTCCAGAGCGAGATGGAGAAGGGCCAGCGCGAGTTCGTCCTGCGCCAGCAGCTCAAGGCCATCCAGGAGGAACTGGGCGAGGGTGACGAGGCCCAGCAGGAGGCCGACGAGCTGCGCGAGCAGCTCGCCGCCCTCGACCTGCCCGAGGACGCGCGCAAGCAGGCCGACCGCGAGCTCAACCGCCTCGAACGCCTCAACCCGGCCGCGGCGGAGTACGGGGTGATCCGCACCTACCTGGAGTGGATCGCCCAGCTTCCGTGGTCGACCACCACGCAGGACAACCTCGACCTCATCCACGCGCGCGAGGTGCTGGAGGCCGATCACCACGGCCTCGAGCAGATCAAGGACCGCATCATCGAGTTCCTCGCCGTGCGCAAGCTGACGGGCGAGCGCAAGGAGGTCCCGCGCGGCTCGATCCTGTGCTTCGTCGGCCCGCCCGGGACGGGCAAGACGTCGCTGGGCCGGTCGATCGCCCGCGCGCTGGAGCGCAACTTCGAGCGCCTGAGCGTCGGCGGCATGCGCGACGAGGCCGAGATCCGCGGGCACCGGCGCACCTACATCGGCGCCATGCCCGGCACGCTCATCCGCTCCCTGCGCGACGCGGGCTCCAACAACCCGCTGCTGATCATCGACGAGATCGACAAGATGGGCGCCGACTTCCGCGGCGACCCGGCCAGCGCCATGCTCGAGGTGCTCGACCCCGAGCAGAACTCGGCCTTCCGCGACCACTACCTCGACGTGCCGTTCGACCTCTCCAACGTCATGTTCATCACCACCGCCAACACGCTGGACACCATCCCGGGGCCGCTGCGCGACCGCATGGAGATCCTCCAGCTCGCCGGCTACACCGAGGACGAGAAGCTCCAGATCGCCAAGCGCTACCTCGTGCCGCGCCAGATCCAGCGCAACGGCCTCAAGCGCGCGCAGCTGCGCATCGGCGACCGCGCGCTGCGCACGGTCATCCGCGACTACACGCGCGAGGCCGGCGTACGCAACCTGGAGCGCGAGCTCGGGACGATCTGTCGCAAGGTCGCCCGCGAGGTGGCCGAGGGCAACGAGATCACCAAGCCGTCGATCTCCGAGGATCGCGCGCGCGAGCTGCTGGGCAAGCGCAAGTTCTTCTCCGAGGCCCAGCGGCGCACCCGCATGCCCGGTGTGGCCACCGGGCTGGCCTGGACGCCCGTGGGCGGCGACGTGCTGTTCATCGAGGCCACGTCCATGCCGGGCACCGGCGTGCTGACCATCACGGGGCAGCTGGGCGACGTGATGAAGGAGTCCGCCCAGGCGGCGCTCTCCTACGTCAAGGGCCACGTGGGCGCGCTGGCGCCCGAGCTCGAGGAGGACTGGTTCGCCACCCACGACCTCCACGTGCACGTCCCCGCGGGAGCGATCCCCAAGGACGGGCCCAGCGCCGGCATCACCATGGCCACCGCGCTCACCTCGCTGCTCAGCGGGCGCTGCATCCGCGACGACGTGGCCATGACCGGCGAGATCACGCTGACCGGACAGGTGCTGCCCATCGGCGGACTGAAGGAGAAGGCGCTGGCCGCCCAGAGCCACGGCGTCAAGCGCATCATCGCGCCCCAGCTCAACGAGGCCGACGCGCAGGACGTCCCCGAGCACCTGCGCAGGCGGCTGGACTTCACGTTCGTCTCGGACATCGACGAGGTGTTCGATGCCGCCCTGGAGCCGCGTCCCGAGAACGGCCGGGTGAGGGGTCGCCAGCCCGGGTATATGCTCAGCGAAGGTCAGCAAGCGACTTGAGGTGAGCTATGGCATCGAAGCGCAAGGCGGCAAAGAGCAAGGCCGCGTCAGCCGGGTCCGCGGTCGCCGCGGCGAAGGAGAACCCGTACCTGCAGCGGATCGCGGACGACGAGGACCTGCGCGACAACGTACGGGTGGCCTTCGAATCCGCGCGTGACGCGTACGGCCGGCTCAACAACGGCAAGGCCCCGACGAAGGTCCTGCTCGACGACAAGAAGTTCCACAAGGACCTGCAGCGCTCGGCGGAGGCCATGCGCGACGTGGGCGACTCGCTGCGCACTGGCAAGCGCAAGCGCAAGGCCAAGCGCGGCGGCATGGGCCTGGGCACGCTCCTGGCCGCGACCGTGGTCGGCGGCATCGTGGCCCTGGTGGTCAGCGAGGACCTGCGCAACAAGGTGCTCGACATGCTCTTCGGCGCCGAGGAGGAGTTCGACTACACCTCGACGACCACGCCGGTGGGCGCTCCGCCCCCGGCCCAGCCCGTCAGCTGAGTTCCGCCCGGAGGGCGCCGCGAGGCGCCCTCCGCCGTTGGCGGGCCGTCCGGGCCGCGCCCGCGCGTTCGCCGGACCGCGTCCCGACGTGCGAGGCTTCGCGATCGTGGCGCGCGTCGCGATCATCGTCCTCGCCGTGGTCGCGGCGGCGCTCGTGGCCGCGCAGTTGGTGCTGCCCGGGATCGCCGAGGACCGGATCGCCGACGACCTCGAGCTGCTGGGCAGCCGGCCCGCGGTCGAGGTCGATGCCCTGCCCGCCGTCAAGCTCCTGTGGCGCCGCGCGGACCGTATAGAGCTGCGCTTTCCGCGCGCGAGCATCCTGCCCTTCGGCCTCGGCGAGCAGCTCGCGCGCACCGAGGCCACCGACGAGCTCGACGCGCGAATAGACGCGCTCGCCATCGGCCCGGTCGCGCTGCGCGACGCCACGCTGCGCAAGGACGGCGACGCGCTGCGCGCCGGCGCGGTGGCGCAGGAGGGGGACCTGGTCGGCGCCCTCCCGGCGTTCCTCGAACTGCGCCCGGTGCCCGACGCGAGCGGCGACGGGCTGGTCTTCGAGGGCGCCGCCTCCGCCTTCGGGAGGCGGGTCGCGCTGCGCGCGCAGCTGCGTGGGGTGGACGGGCGCCTGGTCCTCAGCCCCGACGGGCTGCTCGGCGGCTTCGCCACGGTCACCGTCTTCGACGATCCGCGCGTGCGGGTGGAGGATCTCGCGGCCAATCCCGTCCAGGGCGGCATCGAGATCGCGGTGCAGGGGCGGCTCGTCGAGGCCGAGGCGGACTAGTGGTCGGGGGCGGCCACTAGGTCCTGCGAAAGCGCGTGCCCACCGTGACCAGCAGGTGGGCGACGCCCAGCACGATGAAGGCCGCGGTCGGCGCGCCCTCGCCGGAGAAGCCGAACAGGAACGGCGTGGCCACCAACAGCGCTGCCAGCCCGTAGTCCAGCACCACGTGGACCGGCAGCGGGATGGAGTTGATCAGCGACGTCGGCCCCTCGGTGGCCGAGGCGATGAGCAGCACGGCCACCCCGGCGACGATCGACACCGCGACCGCCGCGCCATCGTCGTAGGACAGCAGAAACGGCGCGACGATCAGGAACACGCCGGCCAGGTACTCGATGACACCGTGGACGAAGTGGGGGATGGGTCCTTGGCGCAGCACGAGGCTGAGCCTACCCAGGTCCGCGGACGCTACGCCGCCTTCGGCGAGCGCCACGGCGCGGCGAGGCGGCCGGCCAGCTCGCCGGGCAGCGCGTCGACGGCGATGCGCTCCTGGGCGAGGGTGTCGCGGTCGCGCACGGTGACCGTGCGGTCCTCCAGCGACTGGTGGTCGACGGTCACGCAGTAGGGCGTGCCGATCTCGTCCTGGCGGCGGTAGCGCTTGCCGATCGAGCCGCCCTCGTCGTACTCGGCCTGGCCCACGCCGCGCAGGGAGGCCAGGACCTCGCGGGCCAGCTCGGGCTGGCCGTCCTTGCGCACCAGGGGCAGCACCGCGACCTTCACCGGCGCGATGCGCGGGTGGAGCTTGAGCACGGTGCGCTGCTCGCCGCCCAGGTCGTCCTCGTCGTAGGCGTCGACCAGGAAGGCCAGCGTGGCCCGGTCGGCGCCCGCGGCGGGCTCGATCACGTGGGGGGTGTAGCGCTCCTTGGTGGCCTGGTCGAAGTACTCCAGGCGCTCGCCGGAGTACTCGGTGTGCTGGGTGAGGTCGAAGTCGCCGCGGTTGGCCACGCCCTCCAGCTCCGACCAGCCGATGGGGAAGAGGTACTCCACGTCGGCTGTCCCACTGGAGTAGTGGCTGAGCTCGTCGGAGTCGTGGGCGCGCAGGCGCAGGTGGTCGGTGCGGATGCCCAGCTCGACGTACCAGTCGAAGCGCGCCTGCTTCCAGAACGCGTACCACTCCGGCGCCTGCGCGGGCGGGACGAAGTACTCCATCTCCATCTGCTCGAACTCCCGCGTGCGGAAGATGAAGTTGCCCGGGGTGATCTCGTTGCGAAACGACTTGCCCACCTGGGCGATGCCGAAGGGGGGCTTCTTGCGTGCGAACTGCAGGACGTTCTTGAAGTTGACGAAGATCCCCTGAGCGGTCTCGGGGCGCAGGTAGGCAACCGAGCCGGCGTCGCGCACCGGGCCGACTGTGGTCTCGAACATGAGGTTGAACTCCCGCGCATCCGTCAGGTCGCACTCGGGCCCCTCGCCAGGAGGCTTGGAGGGCTTGCGCGGGCACTGGAGGTCGGCCAGGTGGTCGGCGCGGAAGCGCGTGCCGCACGTGCGGCAGTCCACGAGCGGGTCGGTGAAGCCGGCCAGGTGCCCGCTGGCCTCCCACGTGCGCGGGTGCTGGAGGATGGCCGAGTCCAGCGCGACGATGTCCTCGCGGTCCTGGAGCATCGCGCGCCACCACTCGTCCTTGACGTTGCGCTTGAGCAGCACTCCGTAGTGGCCGAAGTCATAGGTCGAGCCCAGCCCGCCGTAGATCTCCGAGCTCGGGAAGACGAAGCCACGGCGCTTGCACAGCGCGACGATCTTGTCCATGGTGACGACGTCGGTGGGCACGCCGGGAGCCTAGATGGTCGCTCCGTCGGCACTCCTATACTGAGAGTGCCATGCCGATCTACGAGTACCGCCGCCCCGATGGAACGACCTTCGAGCTCGTGCAGCGCATGAGCGAGGACTCGCTGACCACCGACCCCGAGACGGGCGCGCCGGTGCAGCGCGTGTTCCACTCACCCGCCCTCCACTTCAAGGGCAAGGGCTTCTACAACACCGACTACGGCACCAAGAACCGCCAGCGCGAGATGGAGAAGTCCGCCAAGGAGGGGGCCGACAAGACCGACGCCAAGAAGGGCGAGAAGAACGGGGCCAAGGGCGGCGACGGGGGTTCGTCGTCCTCGTCCACCTCGTCGGACTCCTCCTCCTCGGGATCGTCGTCGACCTCGGGCTCCAGCGAGAAGTCGGGCTCCACCAGCACGCCCGCCAAGAAGGCCTCCTGAACTAAGGGCCCGCGCGAGAATAGCTGCGGGGTTCGGTCACCGTCTCCACGCACTTATTCTCGCGCTGACCCTAACGGCCCAGAAACCGGTCGACCGCGGCCGCCCGTGCCTCCTCCGGCACCTCGCCCGATGCGCTGCCCAGCACGTCGGGCTCGGGGCTGGGGGTGACGGCCAGGGCGGCGAAGGTGCCCAGCAGGGTCGGGCCGCTCATGTCCGAGCGCACCGCCCGCGGGCCCTGCCAGGCGATGAGCGGCAGGCGCGGGAACGCCTTTGGGGAGAACACGCCGTTCTTGATGGCGCCGATGATCTTCTGCTGGCGGCGGGCCCGGCTGAGATCGGTCTCGTTGGGCCGGCACTCGTTCTTGCGCGTGCGTGCCAGCGCGAGCGCCTGCTCGCCGTTGAGCTGCGTCGGCTCCCCGGCGGGCACGCGGACGGTCACGCCGCCGTTGGCGTAGCCGCCGTTGACCCGGCCGACGACGCAGGCGCCCTCGTAGGTCATGCCCCCCATGGCGTCGATGAGCGGGGGGAAGTTGTCGAAGCTGGCCAGCATCACGTGGTTGACGTCGATGTCCAGGTAGTCCTCGACCGTGCGAGCGGCCAGGGTCGGCCCGCCGATGGCCAGGGCGGCGTTGATGCGTTGACGGCCACGGCCGGGGATGTCCACGCGGGTGTCGCGGGCTATGGACAGACGCTGGTTCTGGGCGCCGCCGACGCGCAGCAGCATGATGGTGTCGGCGCGGCTGGGGCCCTCGGCGCTGTTCGAGCCCGGCTCGGCGTTGTCGTCGCTGCGCTGGTCGGAGCCCAGCACGAGGATCGTCGTGGCGCCGATGGGCGGGAAGCCGCCGCCGCCCACCGCGTCGCCCACGTCATCGCCGACCTGGAAGGACTGGATCTGCGCGCTGACCAGGAAGACGACGAGCGAGAGGGCGAGCCAGCCCAGCACCGCGAGCAGCAGCCACTTGAAGAGCCTGCCGGCCGTCAGCCCGCGGTCGCGCAGCCCGCGACGCGACGGTTTGGGCGCTGGGACGCCGCCGTCGCCGCCCCGGCGGCGGCCCAGCAGGCCACGGCGGGTGCGGTAGACGGTGTACGGCGGAGGGGACGGCTGGGGCATCGAAGGGTATGGTGGCCGCATGGCGGCCGGCAGTGTGATCGGCGTCGACCTCGGCGGCACGAAGTTGCTGGCCGGCGCGCTGGACGGCGAGCTCAACGTGCACCACCGCGCGCATCGCACGGCGCGCGGCCTGGAGCAGGCGGC
>JBBJOB010000098.1:0-7582 GCA_037721455.1 Solirubrobacteraceae bacterium
AGGTGGTCCTGGCCGAGGCCCTCAGCCGACGACGGTGAGGGTGGGTTGATACCCCCGGGCACGCGCCGGGTAGGCATTTACCATTCGTTCACGCACAATGTCTCCATGACGACTACCGTTCGCCATCCCTACCTGTGGGCCATCGGGCTGGCGGCAGCGTTCGCGATGCTGACCATTCTCGTCGCGTTCGCCGCCGATCTGCCGCTGCGCGACCCCGACGGCATCGGCGGCCCGGCCGGCATCCGCCTGCCGACGCTCGTCGCGCTGCTCTTCTGCCTCGACGTGGTTCCGCGTGCGGTGGTGCGCGCCCGGCGCGGTGGCGGGAGCGTGCTGCGCGCGCTGCACGAGGTGGTGGACGAGCGCTGGGCCCTGCGCCGTTCCGCGCTCGTGCTCGTAGGCCTTCTCAGCTTCTACGTGACCTACGTCGCCTACCGCAACCTCAAGAGCTTCCTGCCCGTGCTGACCAGCGACCTCCACGACCGCTCGCTGCTGGAGCTCGAGCGCGTGGCGGCGCTGGGTACCGATCCGGCCACGATCCTGCACCAGATCCTGGGCACCGGAGTGGCCGCCCACGTGCTGTCCTTCGTCTACCTGTTCTTCCTGGTCTTCGTCCCGATCTCCCTGGCCGCCGCCCTGGTCTGGTCGCGGGACCTGCGCCGTGGCTACTGGTATGTCACCGCATTGGGGATCAACTGGGTCCTGGGCACGGCCGTCTACTTCCTGCTGCCGGCGATGGGCCCGATCTACGCCGAGCCCACGCTGTTCACGGCGCTGCCGGCGACCGGCGTCTCCGAACTGCAGGCCACCCTCCTGGCCGAGCGTGCAGAGGTGCTCGCGGGCCCCGGGGCCACCGAGGCAGTCCACGGGATCGCCGCCTTCCCGTCCTTGCACGTGTCGATCGCCTTCACCGCCGCGGCCATCGCCACCCTTGTGGGTCTGCCGCGCTGGGTCAACTCATCGCTGTGGGGCTTCGTCGGTCTCACGACGCTGGCCACGGTCTACTTCGGGTGGCACTACGTCGTGGACGACATCGCGGGCGTGGCCATCGGCGCGGTCGCGGTGTGGGCCGGCGGCCTGGCCACGGGGCACGACGTGATCGCCGCGGTGCGCCGCCAGCTCGCACGGCCCGCTCAGAGCGCGGCCAGGCTCACGTAGTAGCCGGCGACCACGGTGAGGAGGACAGCGTCGATGCGATCCAGGACGCCGCCGTGGGCGCCGAAGAACTTCCCCGTGTCCTTGATGCCCAGATCGCGCTTGAGCAGCGACTCGAACAGGTCGCCCACGGGCGCGGCGACGGCGACGGCGGCGCCGAGGGCCAGCGCCCAGCCGGCGGTGAGGCCGTCGACGAGGATCAGCGCGGCACCCGAGCAGACCACCGTGGCCACGACGAGGCCCGCCGCGGCGCCCTCGACCGACTTGGCCGCCGAGATCGCCGGCGCCAGCGCCCGTCGGCCCCACGCGCTGCCCACCAGCTGCGCGGCCGTGTCACCCAGGAAGGTGCCCAGCAGCACGGCCAGCAGCAGCCCGGCGCCGCCGGGCAGCTCGCGCAGCAGCACACCATGGGCCAGCCCCAGGCCGATCCAGGCAGCCGCGAGCACGCCGGCGCCGACCGCCCCGGCGACGCCCGGCCGGCGCGGCTCGGCGGCGCCGGCCGCGAACACGAGGGCCACGGCGGCCACCAGCAGGCCCAATAGCACGGCGCGGTCCTGCGTGAGGGCGGCGAGCACCAGTGCGCCGACGGCGCCGCCCGCCGCGGCGCGCAGGAGCGGTGCCGTCCGCGCCGCCCGGGTCAGTTCGACCGCGGCCAGTGCGCCGAGCGCAGCGACGGCCGAGGCGAAGGCGACTCCGCCGACGAGGATCAGCGCGACGGTGACCGCTGCGGCGGGCAACGCCACCACGGCGCGTGGGCCCAGATCGGCGGGTAGACGCCGGCCCCGCGCTCCCCGGGCGCCGTCGGCTGCGGTTTTCCCGTGACCGGCCACGGGCACCAGCCTGACATGGCGGCCGCAGCCTCGCCGATCAACCTTCCCAACGCCATCACGGTCACGCGGATCCTGCTCGCGCCGGTGCTGGTGGTCGTGCTGCTCAACGCCACCGGCGGCTCGCTGCTAGCGGCGGCCGTGTTCGCCGCCGGGGCGCTGGGGGACGTGCTCGACGGCGCGCTCGCGCGCTCCCGCGGCCTGGTCACCGATGTCGGCAAGCTCCTGGACCCCCTCGCGGACAAGCTCCTGGTCGGCGCGGCGCTGGTCGCGCTAGTGCTGGCCGACCGGCTCGCGGTGTGGGTGCCCGTGGTCATCCTCACCCGCGAGGTGCTGGTCACCGGGCTGCGCACGGCGGGGGCGAGGCGTGGGCAGATCATCGACGCGAGCTCGCTGGGGAAGTCGAAGATGACGCTCCAGATGGCGATGGTGCTCGTGTTGTGCATCGTGAGCAATCCCGGCCTGCTGTGGGTCGATGTCCTCGTCGCCGCCACGGTGGCGGCCACGCTGGCCTCCGGCGTCGATGTCGCGGCGCGGTTCGCGCGCGGGCCTACGCCCCGGGAACAGCCAGGCGAAGCAGCTCCACCGGGTCGCGTCTGACCGCCCGGGCGCCGATCCTGTCGCGACGCACGGGCACGACGTCGGCCGGGGCGCCGAGCAGGTTCAGGCGCCCCTCGCGCACCAGCCACTCATCCACCGCGCCCAGGCGTCCCTCGAACATGGACCACACGGGCACGCCGAGCGCCGCAGCCTCGCGGTTCATGGTCCCGCCCGCGCTGATCACGAGGTCGGCAAGGGCCACGAGCGCGCCGCCGTCCACCGCGCGCGGTGGTACGAGCACGCGCTCCAGGCCCAGCGCGCGCACCGCCTTTCCCTGCTCGGGCGTGCGGGGCAGCACGACCACGTCGACGTCGGGGAAGTTCACGAGGTGGCGCAGCAGCCCGGGAAGGTGGGTGCTCTCCGCCCCGCCCAGGTACGTGGCGTAGCTGGCAGCGGTGCGCACCACGCACAGCACCGCGTCGTACCGCACGCCCAGGGCCGCGGCGAGGGCCCGGTCGGGCGGGTGGCGGTGCAGGTAGTACTCCTCCTTGAGCCCCGGGTAGCGCACGAGCTTGCGCCCGCGGGCGCCGAAGCGGGCCAGACGCTCAGCCGGGATCGCCTCTGGCACCAGCACTCGCGTAGCCGCCCGGCAGTTGAGATGGTGCTGGGCGAAGGCGAACTCGTAGTCGAACATCGTCGTGTTGGGCACACGCAGCACGCGGCAGGCCAGCGGCAGGTCGGTCGATCCGTGGGCCAGCGCTGCGTTGAAGCGCCGTCCCCGCCCGAACTGGACCATCCGCGCCGCCCGGTCGGCCGCCGCGCGCGCCTTGCCCGTGCGCCCCGCCCCCCCGTGGTTGCCCAGGGCCGTGTAGGGGTGGCCCCAGTCTTCCAGCAGCTCGAGCGTGTGCGACAGCGGCCGCGCCGTGATGGCCACCTTGTGCCCGCGCGCCTCCAGCTCCTCCACCAGCGGTCGGAGCACGACGACATGAGCGGTGTTGGTGAGGTCGACCCAGACGCGCATTCCCCGTGGTCCACTAGTGGTCGTTGGAGAAGACCGAGCGTTCCCAGATCGCGGTGAGGGCGTTCATCAGGGCCTCACGTGTCATCGGGCCCTCCTGCACCATCTGCTCGTAGAGCGTGCGCTCGGTCATCCACACCAGGCTGAAGGCCACGGCGCCCGCCTCGAGCGCGTCGTCGGCCCGCCCGGCGGCCTGTTCACGCTCGACCCGCCCGCGGGTCGCCTCGACGAAGCGACCCACGATGGCGCGCCAGAAGACGGCGACCTCGTCGTCGTAGGTCGAGACCTCGACGATGGCTCGCAGCAGCGCTCCGTGCTCGTTGTACAGCTCGCCGATCTGCGTCAGCGCGGCATGCAGCTCGCCGGTGTCGGCGCCCTCCTCCTGCCACCACACCTGGGCGCGCTCGTAGAGCAGCTCGCTGACGCCCTCGGTCAGGCGCATGAGCAGTGCCCGCTTGTCCGCGAAGTAGAAGTAGAACGCGGTGCGCGAGATGCCCGCGCCGCGCGCGATGCGTTCCACGTTGAGGTCGGCGTAGGAGTGGCCCTCCCCGAGCAGCTGCTCGGTCGTGCGCAGCACCGCAGCCTCGATCGCCGCCCGGCGCTCGGTGGCAGGTTCCCCGCGACGCGCCTTGGGCGGGCCCATGGCCTGCACACTAACCCCGCAGGGGGCGGAGGCGCACGGCGCGCCTCGCCGCGGCCACACGCTACCGTCCCGCCGGTGACCACCCAGGAGCCCAGCGCGTGAGGAGGGGCTTGGCGGCGGCGGCCCTGGCCATCGTCGCGGCGCTCGCCCTCCCCGCTTCGGGCAGCGCGAACGACGACCTCGTCCTCGGGATCGCCGACCAGAAGGCCGACACCTACCTCGACCCGCGCGTGCACGAGCTGGAGCTGCGCCACGCGCGCATCGGGGTGAGCTGGAACGTCCTGGAGGTCGGTTACGAGCGCAAGCGGCTGGATCGCTGGCTGGCCACCGTCCAGCAGCAGGGCATCACGCCGCTGATCACCTTCCAGCACTCGGCGCTGGATCGCCGCGACCTGCCCAGCCCCGAGGAGTTCGCGCAGCAATTCCGCGCCCTGCGCGAGCGCTACCCGCAGGTGACGCAGTTCGCGGTGTGGAACGAGGCCAACCACTGCGGCGAGCCGACGTGCAACCGCCCGGAGCTGGTCGCCGCCTACTGGCGCAAGCTGTCGCTGGCCTGCCGCGAGTGCACGATCCTCGCCGCCGAGATCCTTGACCTGGACAACATGAGCCGCTGGATCCTGGACTTCCGCGAGCACACGCGCGAGAACTACCGCGGCGACCTGCGCGAGCCGTCGCACTGGGGGCTGCACAACTACGTCGACGCCAACCGCTTTCGCACCATCGGCACGCGGCGCATGCGCGCACACACGCGGGGCGAGATCTGGCTGACCGAGGTCGGCGGGATCGTGTCCCGCAACAACCGCAGCGACCTGCGCCTCCCGGAGGGGCCCAGCCACGCGGCGCGCGCGACCGAGTGGCTGCTCGACGAGCTCGTACCTCTGACCTCTCGCATCAAGCGCCTGTACATCTACCACTGGCAGATCGACGAGCTGGGTGGGTCGTGGGACTCCGGCCTGGTCACGCCGGCCGGCCGCGAGCGCCCGGCCTACCGGGTGCTGGAGGACTATGTGGAGCGCCGGCGGGAGGGCACAGGGGGCGGGGAGGGCCCGGACTGACGGTCATCGCCGTCATCGCCGACACGCATCTGCCCCGCGGCGCCCGGCGCCTGCCCGAGTCCTGCTTGCGGCGCCTGGGCGGCGCCGACCTGATCCTGCACGCCGGCGACGTCATGACCGATGCGGCGCTGCAGAGCCTGGAGGCGTACGGGCCGCCGGTCCTGGCCGTCCGCGGCAACGTGGACGACGCGGCACTGTGCGCCCGCCTGCCTGCGCAGCGCCTGGTCGAGGTGGACGGCGCGCGCATCGCGATGGTGCACGACGCGGGCCCCGCCCGCGGACGCCTGGCCCGTCTGCACGCCCGGTTCCCCGGCGCCCACGCCGCGGTCTTCGGCCACTCCCACCTGCCCCTGCACGAACAGGCGGACGACGGCTTCCAGATCTTCAATCCCGGCAGCCCGACGCAGCGCCGCCGGGCGCCCGCGCACACCATGGGCCTCGCGAGCGTGGAGGACGGCCTGCCCACCTTCGCGCTGGTCGAGCTGGCGTAGTGGCCCATCCTGCAAGTCCGCACCCGTTTGGATCGGCCGCCGATCACCGTCTGGCGGCGTCCTCGCTCGGTCATGGGCCTGGAGGCCCACTCCCTCACTGCGTCCTTGCCAGCCGGCGCCGGCAACCGCCCAAACACGCACGGACTTACAGGACGGACCACTAGTGGCCCCGCCGGTCAGCGCCCGCGCCTTGGGCCGGGACCGCCTCGGATACCCGTCGCCGACGGCTGGCGCGCGCATCGGCGCTGACGTGGCTCAGGTCCGTCGGGCGTCGCGCAGGAGCGCGCGGGCGGCGCCGCGCCCGGGGGCTCCGGCGATCCCGCCCGTGGGGGCGGTGCCGGCACCGCCGACGTACAGCCCGCCGACCGGCGTGCGGTGGGAGGCCAGGGCGGGGATCGGGCGCAGCGGCCCGAGCTGGTCGGGCGTCACGTCGAGGTGCATGGGGTGCGCGCCGGGCCAGCGCAGCTCGCGAGCCATGTCGGCCGGGGTGCGCACCCGTATCCCGGTGACGGTGTCGCGAAAGCCCGGCGCCCGGGCCTCGACCTGGGCCAGCAGGTCCTCGGCCAGCCGCTCACCCGCGGCCTCCCAGCCGCCCTCGATAGCGAAAGGCGCCGCGGGGCAGGCCAGGTACACGGTGTGGGCGCCCGGCGGAGCGAGGGTGTCGTCCAGTGCCGAGGTGGTGAACGCGTAGGCCGGGGCGGGGGAGGGCAGCCGCCGGGCCTCGGCCTGGGCGAAGCCGTCCTGGAGGTCGTCGAGGGAATCGACGTAGCTCTGCAGCCCGTTGTGGTCCCCCGGCCGTGCGCCCGGGTAGGCGGGCAGCGCCGTCGTGGCGACGTGGACGAGCGCCTGCACGGTGTTGGAGCGGTGCGTCGCGCGCAGGGCGGCGCCGTCCGCGCCGCCCAGGGGAGGGTCGAGTAGCTCGAGCAGCGCGCAGCGCGGGTCGATGGCGGCCACCACGCCATCGGCCTCCAGGCGCTCGCCGCCGGCGACGACGACGCCGCGCACCCGCCCGCTGGTGCTCGCGACCGTCCCGCCGCGCCGGCTCGGGCGGGCCTCTGCGCCTCCGCCCGTGCTCGACGCCGCCGTGTCGATGCGCTCCACCACCGCGTTGCAGCGCACCGTGCCGCCCAGGCTCTCCAGCCGGCGCACGAGCGCTGCGGTGAGCGCGCCCGAGCCACCGACGGCGTGCCACTGGCCGAAGCGGTGGTAGACGGCCTGCCAGAAGCCGAAGACCGCGCTGCCCGGCGTGCTGGGCGCCGCGCCGGCGTGGGCGGCGAAGGCGGCCACCGGGCCTCGCGTGAGGTCGGAGGGCAGGCGTGAGCGCAGCAGCGTGCCGTAGGGCGCCAGCAGCTCGCCGGCCAGACGCAGCGCGCCGTCGCGACGCACCGCCGCCAGCGCCCCCGCCGTTCGCCGCACGATCCGCCCGGCCAGCGCCCGCGGCGCCCCGCTGTGCACCAGGCCGCTCACCCCCAGGTCGACCAGCGGCACCGCGCTGGCCATGAAGTCGGCGTAGGCGTGGGCCTCGGCGGGATCGTGCTCGGCGATCGAGGCCACCGTGCGCTCCACGGAGCGGTGGAAGCGCACCATGCGCCCGTCGGCGAACACGGCCACCGCGAAGGGGTCCATCTCCCTGTACACGAGCCCGGCCCCGGCCAGGTCCAGCTCCCGCGGGATCGGGGTCATGTTGATGATGTTGTGGGCCACCGAGTGCGTGTCGAAGCGGTGGCCCGGCAGCAACTCGTCGGTCCGCGAGCCGCCCCCGGGTGCATCGGAGGCCTCGAGCACCGTCACCTCGACGCCGGCCCGCGCGAGATAGCACGCGCCGACGAGCCCGTTGTGCCCCGCCCCGACGACGA
>JBBJOB010000099.1:0-7482 GCA_037721455.1 Solirubrobacteraceae bacterium
TAGCGGCCGCCCCCGCAAATACGCACCGTTCCGGCGGCCGCCGATCACCGCCTGGCACCACCCGGCGACGGCACGTATTTCCGTGGACGACCACTAGCGCGTCGCGCGTTGCACCCGGGCCTCGGTGGCCTGGGCCTGCGCGCGTTTCTGCCGCCGCCGGCCCACGACCGAGAGCACGCCGAGCGCCGCGATCACCACCAGCAGCCCAAGGACCAGGGCGCCCCAGAAGCCCACGCCGCCGAAGGGCAGCGCGATCAGCGAGACAAGCCCCCAGCCGATGGCCAGCAGCACGAAGACGATGAGCAGCATCAGCGCGATGGCACGCAGCCGGGTGGCGACCCCGGCGCCGGGCGGCGGAGACAGCAGGCCCATGAGGCGCAGCATGAAGAGCTGGCGGCCTGTGGGCGCCTGCTGGCCGAGCTTCTCCATCGCGCTCTTGAGGTCGTCGGGGCGGCGTTCGGCCATGGCCAGCGAAGCCTCGGCCATGCGACGCAGCTGCATGCGCTCCTGGGGCCGCGAGGCGGCGATGGCCTTGCGGAAGTGCTCGCGAGCGCGCTGAGAGTCGTAGCGCTCGGCGGCGCGCGCTCCCAAAATGGCCTGCGCAGCCGCGCGCTGGCGCGTCTCGGCGACCAGCTCCTCGTCGGAGCGGGTCTCGAGCTGGGCCATGGCGGCCAGCGCGGAGCGCTGCTCGACCTTCATCGGACGCTGCTTGGGAGCCATTCGAGCTCAGAGTGTAAAGGGGGAGGGGCCCGCCTCGGGCAGCGGGCACCGACGGCGAAGCCGTTGGTCGATGACGGCCTCGGCACCCACTGAGGGCTTGGATCCATTGGCTTCCGCAGCGGGTCAGCGGAACGGCACCGAGGACACGTGAGCGGTTTGAGCCCGGATGGCCCCGCCCCCTCCTCACTGCTGCCGTTCGCCGGGCCTGCCCCCATGTCGGGCAGGATCGCTGCGGGCCGTACCGTGCGCCGCCCCCGCCCTCGCGAGGATCGGTGGATCCAGGCTAGGGTTCCGCCCGATGCGTCGCCCGACCGTCCTCGCCACGCTGGTCGCGCTCCTGGTGGTGGGCCTCGCGGCGCCCGCAGCGGCCCAGGAGGGCGCACCCTTCGGCCCGGACGACTCGCCACTGACCCCAGAGCCCGAGCAGCCTGAGCCCGCGCCTGTGGAGCCCCTGGAGCCCGACGACGGCGGGCTGGGAGGCTGGCAGGTCGGCCTGCTGCTGGGGGCCACCGTGGTGCTGCTGGGTGGCATCGCGTTCTCGATCGTCCGGGACGCGCGCCGATCGGCGCCCGTCGATCCCGACGAGGGCCACGATCCCGACGAGGAGCGCGCCGAGCGCGAACGGCGGCGCAAGCGCAGCTCGTCGCGGCGCAAGGGCAAGGCCGCACGCGCCGCGCGACGGCGTAATCGATAGCCACACGTGGCTGGCACATCTCATCTCAAGGCCTGCCCGCTGTCGGCCGTGGAAGTAAGGGCGCGCTCAGCGCACCCGTGGGCCGCCTGACTGTGCCCGAGGCGCCGGCGCGCCCTGGCCACTCGTGGCGCCGCCGCGGTCGCGTCGCAGGCGGCCCTGCAGCTCGCCGAGGTCCAGCTCACCCTCGACGATGGCGCCGATCGCGCCGAACAGCGCGGCGCCGACCAGGCACAACAGCGCGTAGCCGACGTTCTCGGCCACCCAGACGGCGACGAACAGGAAGCCCAGGAGGGCGGAGAACTGCTTGGTGGTCATCGAAGCTCCCTTCGGGGACCGGCCTCGAGGCCGGTCAGGGTCACGTTCACGGTCAGGACGGGAAGCTCATGGCGCTCGAGCTGGGCGCGCACCCGACGCTGGACGTCGGGCAGGACGTCAGCGACCTCGTGCGGGCGGCTCAGCGCGACGCCAAGGGTCACCGCCTCGCCTTCGAGGCGGCTCGTCACGCCGGAGACGGCGGGGTGCTCACCGGCCGCGTACGCAGCCAGCCGCTCGACCGCGCGGGCGCCGACGTCGGTGTGGCCGTGGGTCTCGCCCTCGCCGCCGGACAGGTGCATCGTCCCGCGGGCCAGGTAGGGACGGGGCAGCGCCTTGTAGGCCACCCAGCCCAGGACGATCGCGCACAGGATCCCGGCGCCGGCGACGATCGCGCGCACCGTCGAGTCGATGTCCTGCGCGGTGAGGCCGGCCAGGAAGGCGTAGGCCGTGGCGTAGCCGCTGATGGTCTCGATGTTGTCGGGCGCGAGCTTGAGCGCGAGCAGGACGAGCATCACGCCGTAGAAGATCAGTGCGGCGGCGAAGGCGATGACCAGCAGCCGGCCGATCCACACGGCGGGGGCCAGCGATCGGGTGCGCACGCGCTGGCGCACGGCTACTGGACTCTCGCCCCGCGCTCGCCGCGGCGGGTGCGCACCTTGGCCCGCAGCGGCAGCTTCTCGGTCAGCGGCTCGAGCGCGGCGGTGGCGGCGCTGCGCACGCTGTCGGGATCGGCCGGGCGGGTGCGGTGGGCGGTGACCCGCAGCCGGCCACCACGGCGTCGCTTGGGACGCACCTTGACGCGGGCATGGGTCACATTGCCAGCGTCCTTGACGAGCGCCTCGCCCACGTGACCCAGCGCCCGGCGCCGCGCGGCGATCTCGCCCTCACCTCCGCTGTGCAGGGTGACCAGCCGCTCCCGGCGGGGCACCAGCACGCCGGCCAGGAGCGCCAGGCCCAGCAGAACGGCGCCTGCGCCGCACAGCGCGGCCACGACGGCCACCGGGCCATCGGCCTCCAGCGAGGCCAGCCAGTCGCCCACCGTGCGTTCGAGAGAGGGCAGGCCGATCAGCTCGGCCAGCCAGGGGAGGCTGAAGCCATCGCCGCTGCCCACTGAGGCGATGGCCACCGCCAGTCCGGCCAGGGCCAGCGCCGCGGGCAGAAGGACGGCGACCACGCGGGCCAGCGCGCGCAGCAGGAGGATCACCGCTCGGCCTCCAGGGCCTCGAAGCGAACGTCGACGCGACCCAGTTCACCGGCCAGACCATCGTGCCGCGCGGCGGCGGCCACCGCGTCGCGCACCTCGTCGGCCAGCGGGAGGAGGGGCACCAGGTGGGCGGCGAGGTGCAGCGTCAGGCCGTAGCGCTCCCGGCCCTCGGCCACGACGTCGATCCCGGCGAACAGGGGGCCCAGCGACGACAGCCCGGGCGGGGCGGCGAACCCGGCGACCCCCTTGACGCCGAGCGCGGCGTCCAGAGCGGTTTGCGCGAGGCGGTCGCGCGGACCCTGCACGCGCGGCGGGGACGTCTCGACGCGCCCCGGACTTCTCTCGACAAGCGCGGGGGCGGATGGGGACGCCTGCGCAGCGACCGGCCGGGACTGTCCGTCGGCCACCGTGGCCTCAGGCCACGCGCGACTGGGACTCGTCGTCGTCCTGGGCGTCGTCGCCGGGGAACCAGAGGTCGTTGACCGCGATGTTGACCTCGGTGACCTGCAGGCCGGTGATGCCCTCGATGCGTCGGGTCACGTTGTCACGGATGCCCTCGGCCACGCGCGGGATGGACTCGCCGTACTCGACGACGACGACCAGGTCCACGGCGGTCTCGCGCTCACCCACCTCGACGCTGACGCCGGAGTCGCCGCCGATGCCCACCCGCTGGGTCATGGCGCCCAGAGCACGGCCCACGCCGCCGCCCAGCGCGTGCACGCCGGCAACCTCGCGCGCGGCGATGCCGGCGACCTTGCTGACCACCGCGTCGGCGATGGACGTCAGGCCCTTCTCGCTCTGCAGGGAGGGACTGCCCTCCCCTCCGGTGCGCCGGGCGGGGCTGTTGGACTGGCCAGTGGTCTGCGGCGTGGTGGCGGTGGACTCGGCCATGGGCTGCTCCTCCTCGGTGATCTGCGCTTGGACGGCACTCCGTCGGTACCCGCGTGCGAGCGGGGTCAACCGCCCGGTGGGCCGGGCCAGGCGGGCGCCTGTGGCAGACTGGGGCCCTTGGATCCCCGGGCCCCAGAGGATTTCGACGTCCGTGTCGAGGCGCGCGACCGCGAGGTCTGGGTGGTGCCCGTGGGCGAGCTGGACGTGGACACCGCGACGGAGCTGCAGGAGAGCCTGGGGTTGGCCCTGCGCAGCGATGCCGCGACCATCGTGCTCGACCTGCGTGAGCTGGCCTTCATGGACTCGACGGGGCTGAGGGTGATCATCGAGGCGTGCTCCGCGAAGGACGGCCCGCCCGTGTCCCTCGTGCCGGGTCCGGAGCCGGTGCAGGCCGTCTTCAACGTGACCGGCCTGGCCACCGAGCTGCCCTTCCGCGAGCCGTAGGCACTGGTAACGCGGCGCCGCGGCGCACCCACCGTCTAGGCTCCCGCTCGCCATGGAGGGGAGACGATGGGGGCGCTCGGTGCTGGCCTGTTCACTGGCCGCGGTGACCTGCGCGCTCGCGCCGGCGGGCGCACCCGCGGCCGTGGACCGTGACGAGCGGCTGCTGCCCGACCACCGCATCGTGGGCCTCTACGGCATGCCCGGCAAACCGACCCTCGGCGCGCTGGGCCGCCATTCCTGGCGTGGCGCCCACGAGCGCGTCCGTCGCATGGCCGCAGAGCACCGCACCAAGAGCCGCCCCACCGTGCGCGCCTACGAGGCCATCGCGACCCTGGCCACGGACGAGGCGGGTCGCGACGGTGCGTACTCGCGCCCGGTGTCGCTCATCGTGCTGGCCGGCTGGCTCGACCAGGCGCGCCGCGCCGACGCTCGCCTAATCGTCGACCTGCAGCCCGGGCGCGCCGACGCGCTGGAGCAGGCCCGCGCACTGGAGCCGCTGCTGCGCGAGCCCGACGTCCATCTCGCGCTGGACCCCGAGTGGGAGCTTGGTCCCGGCCAGCGTCATCGCAAGGGCCGGGTGGGCTCGATGAACGGCCGGGAGATCGACAGGATCGCCGCCTGGTTGGACGACCTTGCCGCCGAGGAGGGGCTGGCCCAGAAGCTGCTGCTCGTCCACCGCTTCCAGGCGTCGATGGTGCGCGAGCCTGGTCGCATCGGCGAGCACGAGCGTGTCGCCGTCGTGATGAGCATGGACGGTCACGGCACCCGCGGCGGCAAGCGCGCGCGCTACGAGGACCTGGCCGCCACCACGCCCGACCTCTACGGCGGCATGATGCTCTTTCAGAGCCGCGACAGCGGTGGGTTGTTCACACCCTTCCAACTACGCCGGCTCGACCCGGCGCCCGACCTGATTTTAGTCCAGTAGCGCGCAGCTCAGCGCACGCCGGGCAGGCGACGCAGCACGCGCAGGCTCGCGGTCATCGCCTTGCCCCACGGCCGCTGACCGACGAAGCGCGGCGGCGCGATGGGCAGCACGCGCTGGAGCGCCACGGTCTGCTCCTCGGTGTACTTCTGGATACCGTGCGCCCCGTGACGGCGGCCCAGCCCCGAGCCCTTCATGCCGCCCATGGGCGCGTCCACCGAGGCCCACGCCGCGGCGTAGCCCTCGTTGACGTTGACCGTGCCCGCCTCGAGCTGCGCGGCCACGCGGCGGCCACGTGCGGCGTCGGCGGTCCACAGGCTGAAGTTCAGGCCGTAGTCGCTCGCGTTGGCCCGGGCGATCGCCTCCTCCTCGGAGGCGAAGGTCGACACCGCGGCCACGGGGCCGAAGGTCTCCTCCTCGAAGCAGATCATGCCCTCGCGCACGCCGTCCAGCAGCGTCGGCTCGTGGAAGTAGGGGCCGATGTCGGGCCGCGGTCGCCCTCCGGCCAGGACCTTCGCGCCCTTGGCCGTGGCGTCCTCGACGTGCTCGCGCACGGTCTCCAGCTGGGTGCCGGAAACCAACGAGCCCATCTCGGCGCGGTAGTTCAGCCCCGCGTCGAGCTTCATCGCCCGCGTGCGCTCCACGAGTCGGCGGGTGAACTCGGCGGCCACCGACTCGTGGACCATCAGCCGCTCGACCGAGATGCACAGCTGGCCGGCGTTGGAGAACAGCGCGCGGGTGGCCCCTTCGACCGCCTTCGTCAGCGACGCGTCGTCGAGGACGATCATCGCGTTCTTGCCGCCCAGCTCCATAGAGCAGGGGATGAGGTTCTGCGCCGCCTGCGCGGCCACCTTGCGTCCTGTCGCGGTGCTGCCGGTGAACATCAGGTAGTCCGACCCGCCGATGAGCGGCTCGCCGAGCTGGGAGCCCGCGCCGGTGACCACCTCGAAGAGCCCCGGCGGCAGCCCGGCCTCCTCCAGCAGCGCGGCGCCCCACAGGGTGGAGAACGGCGTCTGGCTGTCGGGCTTGACCACCACGGCGTTGCCGGCCGCCAGCGCCGGGGTGGCGTCGCTCATGCTCAGCGTGAAGGGGTAGTTCCAGGGCGCGATGATGGCCACCACGCCGACGGGGTGGCGGTGCTCCCAGGCGGCGGTGAGGAAGGGCAGCGCGCCGCGGCGGCGGTGGCTGCGCAGGTGGCGCTGCGCCGTGTTGGCGTAGTAGCGCGCGACGATGGCCACGTCGAGGATCTCCTCGAAGGCGTGGCGGCGGGCCTTGCCCGACTCGAGCTGGATGAGGTCGAGGATCTCGTCCTGGCGGGCCAGCACCAGGTCGTGGAAGCGCAGCAGCACCCGCTTGCGCTGCTCGAAGCTCGTGCGCCGCCACGCCGCCTGCGCGACCCGGGCGCGAGCGATGGCCGCCTCGACGTCCTGCGCCGTGCAGCGCGGCACCGTACCCAGTATCTCGCCGGTAAAGGGCTTCTCGACCTCCATCGGTTCCCGCGGGCCCACGGTGGTCCGGCTGGCGGCCAGCGTATCCAGCCGTGAGCGGTCGATGCGCTTGGAGCCCGTGGGCGGGAGGGCGGTTGTGGCGGAGGGGGGCGCGACAGTGGTCATGGTTCTACGCTACCGAGCGGCGCGCGAGTCCGTTGCAGACAGTGGTAGCGTAACTGCTACCGTCCGGTCGTGGCCGTCATCCCACAGAAGGAGCTACGCAACAACGTCGGTGAGGTTCTGCGCCGCGCCGAGGCCGGCGAGCAGATCACCATCACGGTGTCCGGGCGCCCCGTGGCGCAGCTAGGACCCGCCCGCGGCCGGGAGTGGGTCGACACGGCGGAGCTCAGCGACCTCTGGGACCTTCCCGCCGACCGGCACCTCGCGGGCGATCTCGAACGCTTCGCGGGAGCCCTTCGCGACCCGTGGGCTGATTGATCGTGCGCACGGTTCTCGACACGTCTGTGCTCATCGACACCGAGCCGCTCCCTCCTGGCCTGAGCTCCGCGATCAGCACGGTGTCGCTGGCCGAACTGCACTTCGGGCTGCTCGTGGCCCGCGACGACGACACCCGCGCCATGCGGGCGACGAGGCTGGGCGTGCTGGAGGCGCGCTACCCCGACCCGCTCCCCGTCGACGACCGTGTCGCCCGCGAATGGGGCCGCCTCCAGGCTGCGGTCACCAACCGCGGCGCGAAGGCTCGACGGCGCAACGCCGATCTCGCCATCGCCGCCACCGCAAACGTGCACGGGGCCGTCCTGGTGACCCACAACGTCAAGGACTTCGCGATCATCGAGGACCT
>JBBJOB010000100.1:0-7422 GCA_037721455.1 Solirubrobacteraceae bacterium
AGCGCTCGCTTCACACGCGAGAGGTCGCAGGTTCGAAACCCGCCGCGCCCATGCTCGAGCCCGAGGGCCCGAGGGCCCGAGGTCCTCGAGCGGGGCGTCGAAGTCCTCGCCGAGCTCGATCTGGCCCGCGAGGAGCCCGAGCTCGACCGGCTCGACGCCCGGCCCCACGGCAACCAGGCGCGCGGCGGGCACGCCTGGCCCGCGCGGTCACGACGTCCTCGCCGCGCTCGGCGGCGAGGACGAGCTCACTGAGGTGCGTCTTGGCGTCAAGCATGTTGACCTGCATGCCGGCCAGGAACTTCGCCAACCTTGCGCTACGGCTCCGTGCGCACCACGATCTTGGCGACGCCGACTTCGAAGCCGCCCTCCAGCGCGTCGGTGCCGAACGTGTCGTTGAGCAGGTCGGCGGCCTCCTGGGTGAGCCTGACCGTCGTGCCCTCGAGCACCGCGCCGTCGTCGACGGAGCGCAGGGGCTCGAGGGTACGACCATCGAGGGAGAACAGCGAGGCCTCCTCCTCGGCGATCTCGCCGTTGGCCCAGACGGTGCCGGTGAGCTCGGAGTCGCCGGGATCCACGACGAAGTCGGTGAGGGCCACCGTCGTGTCGTCGCTCTCCAGGCTCAGGCCGCTGCCGTCGTGGTTGATCTCACCCTGGACGTAGGGGTCCTCGGTGCCCGGCTCGTAGTAGGTGACGTTGCCGCCGGTGATCGGGAAGCGCGCCGAGCCGTTCTCGATCGCCGCGCTGCCCACGGGTCCGGGCGTCAGCTCGAGGCTCTCGAGCGCCTCGACGAAGCCGCTGTCCAGCGCGACGTAGGTCGTGCCGACCGGGATGTCCTCCACCTCGACCAGCGGGTCCTCGCCTCCGAAGCCACATGCTGTGGCACCCAGGCTCAGGACCGCGCCGGCCAGTACCGCCATTGTCTTCTGACGCCGCATGACGCCTCCCCTTTCGTCGTTGTCGGAAGTGTTGCGCAGCGGCGGCCGAGTCGGATGGTTCGCGCCGGCCGCCACCGGGCGCGCATAGGATCCTGCCATGTCCACCAACCACCGTGACCACGACGTCGTCCTGCTGGGCGCGACCGGGTTCACCGGAGCGCTGACCGCGCGGCAGCTCGCGCGCCACGCCGACGAGGGCACCCGCTGGGCGATCGCGGGGCGCAACCGGGGCAAGCTGGAGGCGCTGCGCGAGAGCCTCGGCGTCGACGTGCCACTCCTGCACGCCGACGTGACCGACGAGGGCTCGCTGCGTGACCTCGCCGCCTCCACCCGCGTGGTCACCACCACCGTCGGCCCCTACGTCCGCTACGGCGCGCCGCTGGTCGCCGCGTGCGCCCGGGAGGGCACCGACTACACCGACCTCACCGGCGAGCCCGAGTTCGTGGATCGCATGTTCGTGGACCACCACACCGAGGCGCAGCGCACCGGCGCGCGGCTCGTGCACGCCTGCGGCTTCGATTCCATCCCCCACGACCTGGGCGTGCTGTTCACCGTCCAGCAGCTTCCCGAGGGCGTGCCGCTCAGCGTGCGCGGCTTCGTGCGTGCCAGCGGGGCCGCGTCGGGCGGCACGTTGCACTCGGCGATGGCCGCGTTCTCGCGGCCAAGGCAGAACCTGGAGGCCTCCAAGGCCCGCAGGCGCGTCGAGGAGCGCTGCGGCCCGCGGCGTGTGCGCGGCGTCACGCGCGGCGCGCTGCGTGAGGGTTCCCTGGACGCCTGGGCTGTCCCGCTGCCCACGATCGACCCGCAGATCGTCCTGCGCTCCGCGCGTGCACTGGAGCGCTACGGGCCCGATTTCAGCTACGGCCACTTCGCCGCGGTCAAGCGCCTGCCCATCGTGGCCGGCGGCGTGGCCGGCGTGGGCGCGCTGTTCGCGCTCGCCCAGGTGCCGCCGGCGCGCAGGCTCCTGCTCGGCCGGCTGCAGCCGGGGGACGGCCCCTCGGAGGCCAAGCGCGCGAAGGGCTGGTTCAAGGTGCGCTTCGTAGGCGAGGGCGGTGGGCGCCGCGTGGTCACCGAGGTCAGCGGCGGCGACCCCGGCTACGGCGAGACGGCCAAGATGCTCGCCCAGGCCGCGCTGTGTCTGGCCCACGACGACCTCCCTCCGACCGCCGGCCAGGTCACCACCGCCCAGGCCATGGGCGACGCGCTCATCGCGCGCCTGCAGGTCGCGGGCATCGCGTTCGACGTGCTCGAGCGCTGACCGGGCGGGGTCAGCGCCGCGGCCAGCCGCGCACGGCTTCGAGCGGATCCAAGGCCTCGCCGTCAGCGCCCTCGCCGCGGCGGATCTCGAAGTGCAGGTGATCGCCGGAGCAACTGCCGGTGCAGCCCACGCTGCCCACGCGCCGACCGGCCACCACCTTCTCGCCCACCTCCACGCGCGGAGCCTCGCTCATGTGGAAGTAGACGTACGTGCGGTCGCGGCGCTCGTCGTACAGCGCTACATGGTTGCCACGCCCGTCGCCCTCGCCGCCGCCGGCCTCGACGACCTCGGCCTCGCTGGCCGCCACCAGCGGCGTGCCGGCGGGCGCAAACATGTCCTGGCCCTGGTGGGCGCGGCCGCCGCGGTTGTTGCCAAAGCGCGCACCCGCCTCGCCGTAGTCGACATCGCCCTCGTCGTCGATCGGGAAGCGCATGGCCTCCCGGGCGCGTTCTCGGGCCTCGCGCTCGCGCTCCTTGGCACGCTCGCGCTCCAGGCGCTCCTCCTCGGCGCGTTCGCGCTCGGCCACGACCGGCCAGCTCCCGCCGGGCAGGCCCTCGAGCAGCGTGGGGCCGGGGGCCGGAGCCAGGCCCGGAGCGTCGAGCGCCTGACGCTCCTGGGCGGCGGCCAGGCTGACGTTGGCCGTGGCCAGGGCGGCCAGGGTGGTGGTCAGCGCGACGGCGCGCGCGGTCGACTTGGCGGGCATGCAAGGGCTCCTCGCGTCGGCCTGCGGGCGGGGTGCCCGGGCGGTGGCGGCGGCGCGTGGCCGGGGGGCGGTGGCCCTCGCGCCGGATGCGCCGTGCTTCGTGACTTTCCCTCTCACGGGGGGTCGCCCACATATACAAGGGAACGCGTGTTTGGTCACGTCCCTGCAAGGTGGTGCCCACCGACGCGAAGCGGCCCGCCGGGGGCGGGCCGCTTTGCTGCGACGGCTCTGTCGTTCTCGGCGCTAGCCCCGCGGGAGGAGCGAGCCCAGCAGCGGCAGGGCCGAGGGGCGGAACTCCTCGGTCGCCTCGGCCAACTCGGCGTCAAAGCCGCTGGAGCGCAGGTAGTCCAGCGCCAGGGTCAGGTCGCTCACGCCGTTGCTGCCGGCCAGCGGCAGGAACTGCAGGGTGCTCAGCGTGCCGAAGGCGCGGCCCTCCTCGTCGATGAACCCGCTGCCCGAGTCACCCGGGATGCCGGGGGTCACGGTCAGCACGTTGTGCGTCCAGCCGCTGGCGACCTGGCCCAGGCTCGTGCCCGTCTTGAGCTTGAGCAAGTCGATGCCCTGGCGCAGGGAGGAGTTGCCGTAGCTGGAGACCGGCTCGAGGGTGCTAGTCGTCGGGTCGAGGCCGGTCGGGCCGCCCAGGACCGGGATCGTCGGGTTGACCTCGTCCACGTCGTTCGGGTCGATCTGCACCAGCGCGAAGTCGTTGAACTGGCAGGTTTCGAGGTCGGTCTCGCCGGCCTCCTGCATGGCCAGCCAAGAGCTGTAGGCCAGGGTGCCGGGCTGCTCGGCACCCTCGATCTCCACCTCGGTGCCCAGCGGCAGCGACTCGGTGTCACAGCCGTTGGTGGCGGTGGCGCCGCCGGTGCCCGCGCAATGCGCGGCCTGACCGATGTAGGCGTTGTCCTCGGCGTCGAAGAAAACGAAGTTCGACGTGCACTGACCACCCTCGGTGAACGTCATGCTTCCGGGGCGGATGTCGGCTTCGCCGGCGGGGGCCCAGGTGGGCTCCGCTGCGGCAGGGGCGGCGACGACGAGCAGGGCCATGAGGGCCGCGCCCAAGATCGTCGCGCGGGTACGCGAGCGCATTAGGTCAGTTCTCCCTTCCCAAGGTGAATGAACGTCCGGCCCGCGAAAGGTACCCGAGGGGTCAAGGGCTGATGTACGCAACCGTTCACCTGCCATCGAGATCGTCGGGTGGGTCGCCGAGCAGGACCCACCCGACGCCATCGCGGCGCACGACACCCCGCTCGGCCAGGCCGCCCAGCGCGGCGGACACCGACGGGCGGCGGGCGGCGGGCGGCGGGCGGCGACCAGGTTGCCCAGCGTCTCGTGGGTCACGGGGAGGGTGAGGTGCACGCCGTCGGTGTGCACGCGGCCCAGCCGCTCGGCCAGGTGCCACAGCAGCACCTCCAAGCGCCCCGAGGCATGGGTGCTGAGCGATGGCCATGTTCACGGCCAGGCGACGGGACCGTTCCATCGCCCGCCCGATCAGCGTCCCGGCGATCTCGGGGAAGGGCGCCATGCGCCGCGCCCAGGCCAGGTCGAGCACGGCCAGCCGCGTGGGGGCGAGCACCCGCCAGGTCGTGTCGAAGGGCACGGTGGTCTCACCGTCGTGCTCCCATGGGCGCACGATGTCGCCCGAGCCAAGCAGTTCGGCGCCGAAGCGCCCGTCGCGCCCGACGCGGCGCACGAGCAGCCCGGCGAGGATGAGCAGGCCGAAGCCCCGCGCGCGTGGTCGGCGGCCTCGCGCGCGTCCCATGTGCCGCTGGGCAGCTCCAGCACCGCCGCGATGCCTTCTCGACGGGCCAGCGCCCGGCGCCCCTCGTCCAGGGGGCGGGCGAGCTCGCGGTCCTCCCCGAGGACGTCGGTGGTCAGAGCCATGACGTGCTCCCTACCGACGCGCCGACGTGACCGATCTTCGAGACATTTCAGGCGTGAGCCGTGACGGCCGATGAAGCAGGCGTGGACCACCGCAGCGAACGCGTCGTGCTGGAGACCGCCCGCCACAGGATCACCGGCGTGGTGACCCTTGCCCGCGACGGCTACCGCTCTCGGGTGTCCGACGTGCTCAACGCCTCCGAGCGCAACTTCCTGCCGCTCACCGCCGTGAGCGTCGCTCGGCTGGACGGCTCCGCGCCGGCCTCGACGTACGAGTTCCTGGCCGTGCACCGCGACCACATCGTGTTCGTCGCCCCGGCCGGGCCGGGCGAGGCCGCGGCCGAGGCCGAGGCCGCGCAGATCGATCCGGCGGCATAGCCAAGGTCCAGCGCGCGGTGGGATGGGTAGCCTCGGTTGCGTGGCACAGCCGGGTGCAAGTCGCCGCCCGCGTTGGCGGGACCCCCTCTTCCTCGTGCGGTGGGCGCTGCCCGCGCTCGTGGTCCTGGCGGGCTTCGTCGTCCTCGTCGTGCGCCGCGACACGATCGGCGTCGAGGCGTGGGCGCTGCTGGTCGGCGCCGGCCTGTCCATCTGGCTGCTCAACTTCCTCTACCGCCTGTCGATCTCAGGCGACCGCGACCGCGACGACGAGGCCCGCGCCCGCCGATACCTCGACGAGCACGGCCACTGGCCCGACGAGGAGCCCCGCGCGAGCAAAGTGCCTGCACATAGCGAGGGTCCACAGCACCCGCGGTCCTCGCCCCGCCGCGTCCCTCCTCGCCGCCGCGGCTGACGCCCTTGCGCGCCCTTCCCAGGGGTGCATAATTCTGCTCTGGGAGGGGGGCGAATGGTGGGCGCCCCGCGCCTAGTGGGAGCGGAAGCCATCCACCACGCCCCACAAGGAGGCCACCCGCCGTGACCATTTTCGCGTGCTCAACCGGAGCGCGGAAGAGGACGACCGCACTCCGCCTGCTGCTCGCTCTCGCCGCACTGGCAACGCTCTTTGCGCTGGCGCCGAAGTCGGCGGGGGCGGGAACCTACGTGATGCGATCTTGCAATGTGCCGGGGCAGGCGCCGGCGCCGGCGGGGCCTTGGGCGTGGCAGCACGTCACTGCGACGGTCGGTTTCGATGAATGCGCCGTAGGCGGCGGCTTTGGACTGCAGTTCGGCAGCACTCGTCGCACCATCCTGCGGGCCGAGTATGCCTCGATCAGACTAGAACGTCCCCCGTCCGGCCCGAAAAGCGCCATCTCCATTCGTCAAGCCCGCCTCTGGCTTGTGGCCCGTCTCAGCGGCACCGGCTCTGCGGCCTATACGCCATTACGTGCCTACTCGACTTCTGGCTCCTTCCAGCAAACGGAAACCTTCTCCCCTCCGGGTGGCGACAGCCTTAGCAGCCCGATCGTGACGCCCATCTACGGCACTGATACGTCGCAGATTGTCACGATGCTCTATTGCTCTGGAGGAACGCCCCAAGATTGTGACTTCGCCAGCCAGAGGCCTCTCGAGATTCGAGGCGCTGAAGTCACGCTCACCGAGTCAGTATTGCCCGCGGTCTCAGTTGTTGGGGGCACGCTGCTCGCGGGCTCCGCCCAGTCCGGGATACGGAGCGTCGGCTACAGCGCGTCTGATCGTGAGTCGGGAGTCGCCAAGACCGAGGTTCTCCTCGATGATCGCGTCGTCGCAGTCCGCGACTTCTCAGCCGATGCGAACCGCTGCCCCCACGCTAGCTGGAACGCCTGCCAAGAGGAGATCAACGAAGAGATAGCGATCGACACCCACACAGTCGCGGATGGGACCTACACACTGGGCGCTCGGACCACAGACGCCGCGGGGAACACCGCCGTCACTCGCGCAGGCCCGGTCACAGTACGTAACCAAGCATCGCCGGCCGCGACGGCTCCGCCGGCACCCAGCGCCGTCGCGCCCCCACCAGGGACGCAAGCCCCCGGCCCGCCAACCGGAATCCACGTGACCCACGTAGATTCCAAGCGGACGTTCGTCACCAATCGTCTGATCCGGTACGGCAGCCGCGCCACCCTGCGAGGCGTTCTGCGCGATCCCGCTGGCGATC
The DNA here is from genome assembly GCA_037721455.1 of Solirubrobacteraceae bacterium. Lineage (GTDB taxonomy): Bacteria > Actinomycetota > Thermoleophilia > Solirubrobacterales > Solirubrobacteraceae > Siliceabacter. Next base: position 6,849 of record JBBJOB010000100.1, read on the forward strand.
CTATCCCCAACGCCGTTGTTGACGTGATCCTTCAGACCGAACACAGGAACTCACGTTTGCGAAAGGTGGCCTCACGTACCACCGACGCCAATGGGCGCTTCGAGTACAAGACGAACCCAGGCCCGTCTCGCCTCGTCCGCTTTGCATACGGGCGCAACTTGACCGACTCGACTTATGCCTTCGCCCATGACGTGAAAGTCAAGACCAAAGCCGGACTGACGTTGCACACGAGCCGAAGCCGCTTGCGCAACGGCCAGAGCGTCCGCTTCTACGGGACGATTCGCGGCAACAAGCAGCGCAAGGTCCTCGAGGTTCAGGTTCGCAAGCCAGGAGGCTGGGACACCATCGCATCGGTCCGTTCCGACTCCACGGGCCGCTGGAGCTGGCGCTACCGTTTCAGGCGCACCTACGAACCCACTCGCTACGCCTTTCGAGCACGGGTCCGCACTGAGTCTGGCTTCCCTTACGCGACCGGCCACTCACGCACGCGCTGGGTCCTCGTCCGATGAGGTGGTCGCTTTCCTGGCGACAACCGCGTAGTCCCGGTTCGCATAGACGTCACGGTCGAAGTCGT
>JBBJOB010000101.1:0-7358 GCA_037721455.1 Solirubrobacteraceae bacterium
ACGGGTGACCCCGCCCGGATACGTCCACGAGTACGGGGAGACGAGCCCGACGCGCATCGCGGCCAGCGTATCCGTGCAGGACGACGACGCACAGGGCCGTTCACGCGCTCATAACTATCCTTAGCGCAGCCATGGCGGCCCAGCGCCACTTCGTCAAGTATTCGTTCTTCAAGGCCGACCCGGCGTGGCGGCGCCTGCCCGAGGACGAGCGGGCGCGCCACAAGCGGGAGTTCTCGGCCGCCTGCGAGGACTTCGGCGCCGGGCATCTCCTGCAGTCCTTCTCCCTGGTGGGCACCCGCGCCGATGTCGACCTGATGCTCGTCGCGGAGGCCGAGAACCTCGACCGCATCCACGAGTTCCACGTCGTCCTCGGCCAGGCCGGCCTGGCCCAGTGGGCCACCCAGCCCTACTCCTTCCTGGGCCTGCGCAAGGGCTCGGAGTACTCCGACGAACAGCGCCTCGTGCCCCGGCCGTTCACGGGGAGGTACCTGTTTGTCTACCCCTTCGTGAAGACCCGCGCGTGGTACGCCCTGCCCGCCGACGAGCGCTGGCGGGTCATGCAGGACCACATCCGCGTGGGTCGGGAGTACCCGCAGGTCGACAACCACACGACCTACTGCTTCGGCCTGGACGACCAGGAGTTCGTCGTGGCCTTCGACACCGACGACGTGGGCGCGTTCCTCGACCTGGTGCAACGCCTGCGCACGACCGAGGCGTCGGCCTACACCCTGCGCGACACACCGTCGTTCACGTGCATCGCCGCGTCGCTGGGCCGGGCGCTCGACGCGCTGGACGGCACGGCGCTCACCCTCGAGCCCACCGCGGCGCGCTGAGCGCCGGATCGAGCGACGAGGCCGGCGTCGCCCACCTGCGGGCGGCCGACCCGGTGCTGCGCGACCTGATCGACCGGGTCGGGCCGCCGCGCCCGCGCCGACGGCCCGACGGACCGTCCCCCGACGACCACTACGGCGCGCTGGTGCGCTCCATCGTCGGCCAGCAGCTCTCGGTCGCCGCCGCCAAAGCCATCTACGGTCGGCTGCTGGAGCGCTTCGGCGGTCGGCCCCCCACCCCCCAGGAGGTGCTGGCTCAGGATGAGGAGGAGCTGCGCGCCGCCGCCGGGCTGTCGCGGGCCAAGGTCGGCTTCCTGCGCTCGCTGGCCGAGCACGTCGTCGCGGGCGAGCTGGAGCTCGACCGCGTGGCCCGGCTGGCCGACGCGGAGATCGTCGCCGAACTGTGCACCGTACGGGGCATCGGTGAGTGGAGTGCGCACATGTTCCTCATGTTCCAGCTCGAGCGCCCCGACGTGCTGGCCGTCGGCGACCTGGGCGTGCGCCGCGCGGCGCAGCTCGCCTACGGCCTGCCCTCGCTGCCCTCGGCCGACGACCTGCGCGCCCTGGCCGAGCCGTGGCGCCCCCACCGCACGCTGGCCTGCCGCTATCTGTGGCGCTCATTGGACAACGAACCGGGCTGATGCGCCCGCATCGTCCGTGGCCCGATCGGGAAAGCAGAAGGAAAACATCACCGAGGAGGAAGAGCATGGATCGCGACACCGAGCAGCAGGAGAAGAACGAGCCCAGCCGCGACATCACCGGTCCGGGTGTCCCGACCGGCGAGGCGACCCATCCGCCCGGCAACGGGACGATCGACGAGGCGGCCGTGCGCGCGGGCGAGGAGAAGTTGGAGCAAGCCGCCGGCAGCGACTGAGCGGCAGCGCTCAGCACGGATCTGGGGGCGAGGGCCCGCGCGGCTCGCGCCCGCCCCACGCCGCCCACGCGGCGTAGACCGGGTAGGGCTCGCCCAGTCGGGCCGGTGCGAGGCCGGAGCGAAAGAGCGGGTCCTCGCGGACCGTGTACTGGAAGGCGACGTCGACGCGCGGGTGGATGTCCCAGGCGCCCAGGGCGGTGTGCATCTCGCGACAGCCCTGCACCTTCCGACGCTCCTCGCCGGTCACGCCGGTCTCGGTGATCCACAGGCGGTGGGGGCGCTCGCAGCGGTGGGCGTCCAGCGCGGCGGCGACGTCGTCGACGATGTCCAGGTCGCCCGCCCGTGCCGGGTCGCCGACCAGGGGCGCCCCGCCCTCGCGGTCCCGCGGGGAGCCGACGTAGGAGTGCAGGGCGAAGAGGTCGGAGGCGCAGGCGGTCTCGCGCGGGAGCGCGGCGGCGAACTCCGCCGCCCCGGCCGCCGTCTCGCGCGCAGCGTCATAGCCGGCAACCTCGCCCAGCAACAGCCGAGCGTCGCGGCCCGCCTCCTCGCGGAAGATGCGCACGAGCTGCGCGTAGCGGTCGGGCGACAGGGGCGGCGACGCGTCCTCGCACTGCGCGCGCTGGGGGTTGAGGAAGGCGGGATGGTTGGGCTCGTTCCAGGGTCCCCACGCGGCGATGGGCGCCCCCTCGGCCCGCGTGAAGTCCACCAGCGCGCGCACCAGCGCGCGGTAGGCCTGAGGCTCGGGCATGCGTGCGACGGGGCCGGTGTCGGGGGGCTCGCAGCCGTTGGGGTCCACGGCCGCCCACTGCGGCGTGCTGTAGATGGTGATCACCGGCTCGGCGCCGAGGGCGCGCACCGCGGCCAAGCGGTCGCGCAGCCCGCCGTAGGGCGAGCACGGCCGCACGTCGCGCAGGCACCCGCTGTCGGGAGTCGCGAAGTCCGGTGGCGCCAGTTCCGAGGGCTGCACCTGGTCCCACACCACCGTGAGGCGCACGTAGGCGGGGGCGAGCGCGGCGACGCGCTCGCGCCAGGCTGTGAAGGCGGGCTGTTGTGGCGCCCCGGGCGGCGGCGGGGCAAGCAACCGGGCGTTGGCCTCGTTCAGCCCGACGGCAAGCCCGGAGGGCATGAGCTCGGGCGGCGCGCCGCGGTCGGGCGGCGGCGTGCTGTGGTCCGGGGCCTGCTCGCCACACCCGGCGAGCAGCGCGAGCAGGCTCAGCGCGACGGCGAGCCCTACGGCCCACCGCCCCATACCCCGCGGCGTCAGACCGCGGAGACCTCTTCCTCGTCGGCGACCCGGAACGACGAGCCGCAGCCACAGGCCGCGACCACGTTGGGGTTCTCGACCTTGAAGCCCGCGCCCGTCAGGGAGTCGACGTAGTCGATGATCGACCCCTTGATGTACGGCAGGGAGGGGGTGTCGACCAGGACCTTCAGGCCCGCGTAGTCGAAGACCTCGTCGCCGTCGCGCTTCTGGTCGAAGGCCAGCGCATACTGGAAGCCTGAGCAGCCGCCGCCGCGCACGCCGACCCGCAGGCCGGCCTCGGTGCCGTTGGTCCCCTGGGAGGCGAGGAACTCGCGGATCTTCTCCGCACCCTTGTCAGTGATGGTGATCATGCTTCAGAAAGTGTAGCGAGTCGGCAGCCGCCCGATGGCGATCCGGCCGATCGGGCCGGTGAGCCGGCTTCCAGGCATCTTCCCGAGGCGTCTACCCTGTGTGGCATGCCCACCCCGCAGGAGCTCAAGCAGCGCATCGAGGCTGCCATACCGAGCGCGAGCGCGGAGGTGGAGAGCGCAGACAACGTGCACTTCAGCGCGCGCGTCGTCTCCCCCGAGTTCGCGGCCAAGAGCCGCGTCCAGCAGCACCGGATGGTCTACGACGTGTTCGACGGCCAGCTCGGCGGGGATATCCACGCGCTGCAACTCAGGACGGAGGTCCCATGAGCGAGACACAGATCCGTGAAGCCATCCGGGAGGCCATCCGCGACAACGAGGTCGTCGTCTTCATGAAGGGCACGCCGCAGCAGCCCATGTGCGGTTTCTCCGCGCGCACCGTGGCCACCCTGCAGGAGATGCAGACCCCCTTCGCCGCGGTGGACGTACTGCCCGACCCGCGCATCCGCCAGGAGCTGTCGGGCCTGTCGGGCTGGCCGACCATCCCCCAGCTGTTCGTCAAGGGCGAGCTGGTCGGCGGCTGCGACATCATCGTCGAGATGTACGAGAGCGGCGAGCTGGCCCAGACCCTCGGGGTCGATGCACCACAGGACGCCCCCGACCAGGCGCCCGAGGCGGCGCCGTCCGCCGCGCCGATGCTGCAGCCCGAGAACCGCCTTTAGGCCCGATCGCACTCCGCGCGCCACTCCAGGTGCTCGACGATGCGATGCGAATCACAGATGGGCTCGCCGTCGATGACCAGCACGGGCACGCGGCGCTGCCCTGACAGGGCCTGGACCTCGTCACGGAGGCGCCTGCGCTGAGGCACCCGGACCTCCTCGACCTCGACCTGCGAGCTACGCAGCTCGCGGGCCACCTGTCCGCAGGCGCACAACCAGTTCGTGGGCGTCCGGCACCGGTAGAGGATCGCCATCGGCACAGTGTGGCGAGCCCGGGTAGTGTGGCCCGCGCATGGCGGTTGCGGTGGTCACCGACACGACGCACTACCTGCCCCGTGAGATCGTCGACCGGCTCGACCTGCACGAGGTCAGCCTCTACGTGCGCTGGGGCGACGACCTGCAGCGCGAGAGCGAGATCGCGGACCTCGATGCCTTCTACGACCGCCTGCGCGGCAGCGATGACCTGCCCGCCACCTCCCAGCCCTCGGTCGGCGACTTCCTGGCCGTCTACGAGCCGCTGGTCGACGCGGGCCACGAGGTTCTCTCGATCCATCTCTCACAGGCCATGTCGGGCACCACCGACTCGGCCCGTCAGGCCGCCCAGCAGCTCAGCGAGCGTGGCCGTGGGCGGGTGGAGGTCCTCGACTCGACGACGGCCTGCGGCGGCTTCGGGATGGTGGCCATGGCCGCGGCGCACGCCGCGGCCCGGGGCGACGGCCTCGACGACGTCCTCGCCCGTACGAGGGAGGCGCGCGAGCACCTGGGCATGTGGTTCTGCATCGACACGTTCGAGTTCCTTCAGCGCGGCGGGCGCGTCGGGCGCGCGCAGGCGTGGCTCGGCGGGGCGCTGAAGGTCAAGCCGATCCTTTCGGTGGAGTCGGAGATCACCCCGGTCGAGCGTGTGCGCACTGCCGGGCGGGCGTTCGAGCGGATGATCGACTACGCGGTGACGCTGCGCGACGACGGACGCGACGGGTGGTGCGTGCAGCACATCCAGGCCCCCGACGAGGCACGTCGCCTGGCCGAACGGGCGAGCGAGGTCATGGGCAGCGAACCGCTGTTCATCTCTGAGGTGGGACCCGTGATCGGTGCCCACACCGGGCCCGGACTCATTGGGGTGGGAGGGGTTCCGGCTCGTCTGCTGGGGCGGGCGGCGGCGGGGGCGTGAGCCGCAGCGGCTCGGGGCCGTACTCGCGCAGCAGGATCTGCACCCCCGCGGCGACCGGGATAGCCACCAGCGCGCCCAGCACGCCCAGCAGAGCGGTGCCAACCAGGATGGAAACGATCACCACCAGCGGCGGCACGTCGACGGTGCGCTTGTAGACGAAGGGCTGCAGCACGCTGTTCTCCACCTGCTGGTAGACCACCAGCACGACGAGGTAGACGATCGTGCTCGTCAGCGAGACCGTGAACAGCGTGACCAGCAGGATGATCGCCCCGCCGATGGTCGCGCCGACCAGCGGGATCAGCCCGAAGAAGAACATGAGGACCGACAGGGGCACGGCGAAGGGGACCCCCAGGATGGTCAGCGTCACGAACGTCACCAGGCCGTTGATGGCCGCGATGGTCAGCGCCCCGGCGACGTAGCCCGCCGTCGAGCGGTAGATCCGTCCGCCGACCCGGACAAGTTCCGGCGCGCGGCGCTCCCCGGCCAGCCCGAGGCTCAGGGCGACGATGCGCTTGCGGTCCAGCAGGAGGAAGAAGGCGATGGTGAGCACGGTGACCAGCTCGAAGACCGCGTTGAAGGCCCCGACGGTCACCGACTGCAGCGTCCCGGCGGCGTCGCCCAGGCGCGAGGGCAGCGACGAGGCCTGCTCCTGCAGGGTCTGGACGATCCCGTAGCGCGCGTCGAACTCGCGGAAGGTCGCGTTGGCCCGCAGGTCGTTGAGGAAGCCCGGGAGGTCGCCCGCGAGCTGGTCGAGCTGATCGACGACCGGCGGGACGACGAGCAGCCCCACGCCGACGATCACCGCGACCAGCGCGGCGTAGACCGCGAGGATGGCCGCCGAGCGGGGCACGCGACCCCGCGCCAGCACGTCGACCGCGGGCCCGAAGGCGACGGAGAGGAAGACCGCGATCCCCACCAGCAGCAGCACGTCGCGGACCTTGTAGAGCAGGAACAGCCCGACCAGGAAGGCCAGGAGGACGGAGAGGATGCGCACCAGTTGGCGCGTGGTGAGCTGCTCCCAGACCGTCACGGGGAGCAACGCTACGTGTGACTTCGGACGCTCCGCGCGTCCGGAGCCGGGGCGCCGCTGCAGCCTAGCGTCGGCGGAAGGCGCCGCCGATGGCGGCCAGGCCGCCACCGAGCACGAAGCCGGCGACGGCAGCGCCGATGAGGACCTTGGTGCGATGGCGGGCGATATGGCCGCGCCAGTCGGTCAACTCGGACACCTCGCCGCGCAGGCGCTCGATGGACTGGCCCAGCCCGATCCGGTTGGCCTCGATCGAGGCCCGGATCTCCTCGGGGGTACGGGTGGGGGTCATGGACATCAGTCGCCCTTCACCGTCTCGCGGATGCGCTTGGCCTCCTCGATGGCCATGTCGGGCTTGGGCGGGGAGCCCGCCTTGACCGCCCGGGCGGCGAGGTAGCCGGCCAGCCCGCCGAGTAGGAAGAGGAGCCCGGCCACTATGAAGAAGCCCCAGAAGATCTGGTCCGACGGGAACGGGATGGCCCAGAACGCGAGCCAGGAGAAGCCTTCGAGCAACACGAAGAGGCCGAAGAAGGCGAAGACCGCCCCAGCCAGGCCGATGACGATGCCCTTCACGAGGCTGGTGACCTTCTCGGTCACCTCGGCCTTGGCCAGCTCGATCTCCTCGCGGACCAGCAGGGTGACCTTGTCGGCGACCTCCTGCATGGCCTCGCCCAGGCCGGGGTCACGGTCGGGGCCGAACGGCGCTCCGGGCTCGACGGCCATCAGTTCAGCGCCCTTCGAATGATCATCGCGACGACCAGTCCGCCCGCGAAGGCGGCGCCGGCCAGCACCTCGGGACGTGCGGCGACGCCCTCGGCGTCCGCGGCCCCGGTGGGCAGTGCAGTACCCGGCGGCTGGCGGAACGAGCTCTCGGAGACCGGGATGACCGGCGTCGGCTCGGGCGCCGAAACGCCGGCCGACATCGCATCAGCGGCGCTCGGGTCGGCGACCGCCGGATCGATCGCCGCGGGGTCCGCGAGGGAGTCCGGCTCGCCGGTCGACTGCGCCTCGGATGAACGGTCGTTGCGGTAGGGCTCGGTGCTCACTCCGGCGGATCCTCGTCGAAGATCCGGCGGAAGGCGACCGCGGCCAGGCGGGCGGTGGCCATGCTGGCCACCGCACCGATGCC
>JBBJOB010000102.1:0-7346 GCA_037721455.1 Solirubrobacteraceae bacterium
ACGTCGCCGCCGTCGAGCGTCGCTTCGGCGTCGAGGACGACGATGTCGTCGGGCGCGCGGTAGATGGTGACCGAGCGCCGGCGGGGCGTGATCACCCACACCAGGCGTGCACCCAGGGCCAGCCACTCCAGCGCCTTCTCGTGAACCTCCTCGTAGGTGTCGCCCGGCGAGACGACCTCCACGGCGAGGTCGGGCGCGCCGGCCCAGAACTTCTCGGGCAGGCCGTCGGCGGGCACGCGCTCACGCGCGATGAACGCGGCGTCCGGCGCGCGCACGGTGTCGGGGCCGGTCTCCAGGCGGAAGCCCGACTCGCCCAGCATCTTGCCGAGGCCGTGTTCGCGAACGTGAGGATCCAGCAGCGACACGACGCGCGCCGCGATCCCTCCGTGCTGCGCTCCCGGCGGGGGCATCGTGATCAGCTCTCCTCGAACGAGCTCGTAGCGATGGAAGCCGTCATCGGGAAGCGCGAACAGCTCGTCTGCCGTCATCGGACGCGTCTGCACCTCGGACGCCATGCGCCGAGGGTACCTCAGACCTCGACGACGACTGGCAGCACCATCGGGCGGCGGCGCAGGCGCTCGTAGACGAACGCTCCGAGGTCGTCGTGAAGGATCTGCTGGAGGAGGTCGATCTCGCGGATCTGCTCGCCGGCGGCGCGGGCCAGGGAGGACTCGACGGTGGCGCGCAGCTCGTCCAGGAGCTTGGTGGCCTCCTCGCGGAAGGGCACGCCGCGGAAGATGACCTCGGGCTCGGCCACGGAGGAGCCGTCCTGCTCGGAAACGGTGGCAACCACGACGAAGATGCCGTCGGCGCTGAGCATCCGGCGGTCGCGCAGGGCCACGTCGGCGACGTCGCCGATGTCCACGCCGTCGACGAAGATCATTCCGCTGCGCTCGCGCTCGCCGAAGCGCGCGCCCGCGGCGTCGATCTCCAGCGGAAGACCGTTCTCCCCGCGGAAGATGTTGCTCTCGGGCACACCGACGGCCTCGGCGAGCTGCGCGTGGAGGTGGATGCGCTTGAAGTCGCCGTGGGCCGGCATCACGTAGCGCGGCTTCGTGAGGTTGAGCATCAGCTTGAGCTCCTCGCGGTGGCCGTGCCCCGAGGCGTGCACCGGCGCGTCGCGCGTCGTCACCACGCCGCAGCCGATCTGGTAGAGACGATCGATGGTGTCGTTGACGGCGCGCTCGTTGCCCGGGATGGGCGTCGCACTGAACACCACGGTGTCGCCCTCGTGGAGCTGGACCTGCGGATGGTCACGGTAGGCCATGCGGCGCAGCGCACTGAGGGGCTCCCCCTGAGAGCCCGTGGAGATGATGACCAGCTTGTGGTCGGGGAAGTCGTTCATCTCGCGCGGCTGGACGAGCATCCCCTCGGGCACGTCGATGTGGCCCAGCGAGCGTCCGATGTTGACGTTCTTGCGCATGGAGCGTCCGACCAGCGCGACCTTGCGCCCCAGAGCCTCCGCGGCGTGGACGACCTGCTGCACGCGGTGGATGTTGGAGGCGAAGCTCGTGACGACGATGCGTCCCTCGGCGCGAGCAAAGACCCGCTCGAGCTCCGGGCCGACGTCGGACTCCGACGTGGCGATCCCCGGGCGGTCGGCGTTGGTGGAGTCGCCGTAGAGCAGCAGCACACCCTCGCGACCGAGCTCCGCCAGGCGCGCCATGTCCGCAGGGCGCCCGTCGACGGGGGTCTGGTCGAAGCGGTAGTCGCCGGTGATCAGGACGGTGCCCAGCTCGGTGTGCAGCGCGACGGCGGCGGCATCGGGGATCGAGTGGGTCATGTGGATCAGCTCGAGGTCGAACGGGCCGATCTCGAGGTGCTCGCCGGGCTCGACGTCCTCGACGGGCACCTCCTTCATGCGGTGCTCGTCGAGCTTGGAGCGGGCCATCGCGGTGGTGAGCTTGCGTCCGTAGACGGGGATGTCGCGCACCCCCAGCTCGCGCAGGATCCAGGGCAGCGCGCCGAGGTGGTCCTCGTGGCCGTGGGTGACGACGATGGCCTCGATGTCCTCCACCCGCTCGCGCAGGTAGGCGAAGTCGGGCAGCACGAGGTCGATGCCCATCATGTCGGCGGTGGGGAAGCGCAGGCCGACGTCGACGACGACGATGCGGTCCTCCAGCTCGACCACCGTCATGTTCTTGCCGATCTCCCCCAGGCCGCCCAGGGGGAGCAGGCGCAGCTTGGGCGCGCTCAACGTACTGCCGCCAACAGCCCGTGACGCTCCAACGCCTCGCGAACGACGGCGAGCTCCTGCTCGTCGGCCTCCACCAGAGGCAGCCGCAGGCCGCCCACGCGGTGGCCCAGGAAGTTGAGCGCCGCTTTGACGCCGATGGGGTTCGTGGTCACCGCGATCGCCTCGTAGACGGGCCGCAGCCCGGCGTCGATCTCGGCGCGGCGGTCGGGCTCGTCGACCATGGCGCGCATCTCGTCGCCGACGATCTGGCTGGCCACGAGGATGCCGCCCTCCCCGCCCAGGGCGAGCGTGCGCGCGAAGACCTCGTCGTTGCCGGCGTAGAGGCCGAGGCCGTCGACCTGCGCCAAGTTGGCGTTGTTGGCCTGCTTGACGTAGTCGATGCGCTCGATCTGCGCGAGCTCGGCCAGCAGGTCGTTGGGCATGTCGATGGCCGTGCGCGAGGGGATGTTATAGAGGACGATCGGCTTGTCGGTGGCCCGGGCGACCTCGCGGAAGTGGGCGATCATTCCGCGACGGTTGGGCCGGTTGTAGTAGGGCGTGACCGAGAGGATCCCGTCCACGCCCAGCTCGGTGGCGCGACGGGTCATCTCCACGGCGTGACGGGTGTCGTTGGAACCGGTGCCGGCCAGGACGGTGGTGCCCGGCGGCCGGTTGGCCACGGCCAGCTCGACGAGTTGCAGGTGCTCCTCGTCGCTGAGCGTCGAGGCCTCACCGGTCGTGCCGGCGGCCACGATCCCGTCCGAGCCGTGCGCGCACAGGTGGGAGTGCAGGGCCGTGAAGGCCTCCTCGTCGACACGCAGGTCGGCGTCGAAGGGGGTGACGATGGCGGTGAGGACTGCGCCCAGTGACATCTCTGCGCAGTGTTCCACACAGGTCAGTCGCACCCGTGGCCCCCCGCCGCGACACGGGGTACGGTGGCGCCGTGGAGCCGGTCGAGGTCGAAGCAGAGATCGTCGGCGTGAAGTTCGCCGCTCCCGACGGCGACTTCGCCGTGCTCGTCGCGCTGACCGACGAGGGCGAGGAGGCGGTGCTGACCGGTCCGCTGGCCCACGTGCGCGAGGGGGAGCGCGTCCGCGCGGCCGGCACCTGGCGGGCCCATCCCAAGCACGGCGAGCAGCTCGACGTACTCCGGGTGTCCGTGCTCGAACCGGCCTCCGAGGCGGCGCTTCTGGCCGTGCTCGAGCAGGTGCGCGGCGTGGGCGCCCGCGGCGCCACGTGGCTGCTGGACCGCCACGGCAGCGACGTGCTGGAGATCGTCGACCGCGACCCGCGCGCGGCGCTGCGTGGGGTCCCGGGCATCGGGCGGGCGCGGATCGGCGCGGCCGTGCGCTCGTGGGAGGACCAGGCCGCGCTGCGCCGCGTGCGCTTGCTGCTGGCCGAGCACGGCGTCGACGCCGCCGCGGCGGGGCGGATCGTCCGGGCCTGGGGCACCCGATCGGTGGCTCGCCTGCGCGAGGACCCCTACGCGGTGTGTTCCCTGCCCGGCGTCGGCTTCGCCACCGCAGACACGCTGGCCCGCTCGCTGGGCGCCGAGCCGGACGCGCCCGGGCGCCTGCGCGCGGGCGTCCTGCACGCCCTGGCGCAGGCCGAGGACGACGGCCACACCCACCTCCCCCGCGGCGAACTGGAGGAGCGCGCGCGACGGTTGCTGGGCGCCGACGTGGGCGATGCGATCGACGAACTGGCAGGGGGCGGGGAGGTTGTGGTGGAAGAGGGGCCGGGCGGAGCCACCCTGATAGCCGCCGCCGGCCTGCATGCCGTGGAGCAGTCGCTGGGCGGGCACGTGACCCGGCTGCTCGACGGCGGGGCGGCTCTGAAGCTGCGCAGGGCCCCGCAGCGGCCGACGACCGGTGCGTTCATCCCCACCGACGCCCAGTGGCGCGCGGTGACCACGGCGCTCGAGCGGCGTCTGTCAATCCTCACCGGGGGCCCCGGCACCGGCAAGACCCAGACGATGCGCGCGTTGGTCGACGCCGTGGGCGCCGCCGACCGCACCGCACGCCTGTGCGCCCCCACCGGCAAGGCCGCGCGCCGCCTGACCGAGCTGACCGGCGCGCCCGCCAGCACCATCCACCGCCTGCTCGAATGGGTTCCCGGCGCGGGCCCGGCGCGCGACGCCGACGCACCGATCGAGGGCTGCGACGTGCTCATCGTCGACGAGGCCTCCATGCTCTCCGTCCGCCTCGCCGAGGCGCTGCTGGCCGCGGTCGGTCCGCGCACCCACGTGCTGCTCGTCGGTGACGTCGACCAGCTCGCGCCCGTCGGCGCCGGCCGCCCGCTGGGCGACCTCATCGCCTCCGAAGCGGTCCCCACCACCACCCTGACCGAGGTCTTCCGTCAGGCCGCACGCTCGCTCATCGTCCACGCCGCGCACGCCGTCAACGCCGGCCGGGAGCCACCGCGCCACCACCCCGACGCCGACGGCCTGCGCGACTTCTTCGTCGTACAGCGCGACGGCGCGCAGACGATGGTCGACGAGGCGGTCTCGCTCGCCGTCGACCGACTCCCCGGCCACCTCGGCGTCGACGCGACAGCGGGGGTCCAGGTGCTCGCCCCCATGCACCGTGGGCCTGCGGGCATCGACGCGCTCAACGAGCGCCTGCGCGAGCGGCTCAACCCCGACGGCCGGCCGATCCCGGGTACCTCGCTGCGCGTGCAGGACAAGGTCCTGCAGACCGTCAACGACCACGAGCGCGAGCTGATGAACGGCGAGGTCGGCGTCCTGGTCAGCGTCGACCCCGAGCGCGGGCGCGCGCTCCTGCGCCTCACGGACGGGCGCACCATCACCCTCCCCTTCGGCGCGCTGGGCACCCTGCGCCTGGCCTATGCCGCTTCCGTCCACAAGCTCCAGGGGTCCAGCAGCCCCGCGGTGGTCGTGCTCCTGGCCCGCGCCCACCGCCACATGCTCACCCGCAACCTCGTGTACACGGCCGTGACGCGCGCTGAGCGACTCTGCGTCCTCGTCACCGAACCGGGCGCCCTCCCCCACGCCCTCACCCGCGTCGACGCCGCCCACCGCCGGACGCGACTGCGCGAGCTCGTCGCCGGGGTGGGCCGTCCTGCCTGAGTGTCGTATCACGACACCAAAGCAGGACAGCTCCGACGCCTTCACCCGAACAGGAGATGCTCGAGGCCCACGACAGGGGACTCGGGGAGCGTCGGCACGCGGCGCACGGCGAGCAGGACGCCGGGCATGAACGAGGTGCGGTCCAGCGAGTCGTGGCGGATGGTCAGCGTCTGGCCGACGTCGCCGAGGATCACCTCCTGGTGGGCGACCAGTCCCGGGAGACGGATGGAGTGGATGGGCACCTCGCCGTCCATGAGCTCGGCGGTGCGAGCAGCCGTACCGGACGGCTTGTCGAGCTTGCCGTCGTGGTGCAGCTCGACGATCTCCGCGCGAGCCAGGTGGCGCGAGGCCTCGGCGGCGAAGCGCATCATCAGCACCGCGCCGATGGCGAAGTTGGGCGCGAAGAGGACGTTGGGCGCGTCGGGGTCCGCGGTGAGGGCGCGGATCGGCTCGAGGTCCCATCCGCTGGTGCCCACGACGGCGTGGACGCCGGCGTCCAGGCAGGCCTGGACGTTGTCCAGGGCGGTGTCGGGGCGGGTGAAGTCGACGAGCACGTCGGCGTCGCCCAACACGTCGGCGACGGCGGTGCCCAGCGCGGGGTCGGCACGACCGGTCAGGGCGAGGTCGTGCGCCCCCTCGACGGCCTGGCACACGGCCTCGCCCATGCGCCCCGCTGCGCCGGCCACCGCGACGCGCAGGGCCTCGCGGGCCACTAGTGGTCCCTCCGATAAGTAGGAACCACTAGGCCGCCGCGGCCAGCGCGGGCGAGACCGGCGCGAGCGCCGCGCGGAAGGCGGCCTCGTCATCGCCGATGCCCGCGGCGCTCAACCGCGCGGGATCCAGCAGGGTGCGGGCCAGCGCGTCGACCTCGTCGGCGTCCACGGCCTCCACGCGCTCGAGCAGCTCGTCGAGCTCCAGGAGCGGCACATCGCCCAGCAGCGAGACGCCCAGGCGGCTCATGCGCGCCATCGTCGACTCCAGGCCCAGCACGAGGCGGCCCTTCACGTGCTCGCGCGCGCGAGCCAGCTCGTCGGGCGTCACGCCGCCGTCCAGCAGGCGCGCCAGCTCGTCGCCGACGACCTGCAGGGCGGGGGCGACGTTGTCGGGCCGGGTGCCCAGGTAGAGGCCGACCTCGCCGGTGTGGGCGAAGGTGGCATGGAAGGAGTGCACCGAATAGGCCAGGCCGCGCTCCTCGCGCACCTGCTGGAACAGGCGTGAGCTCGAAGTTCCGCCCACGATGGTGTCCAGCACACGCAGCGCGAAGCGACGCTCGTCGTGACGGTCGATGCCCGGGCCGCCCAGGCATATGTGGACCTGCTCGGTGGGCTTGTGCACGAAGCGCACGCGGGCGGGCTGCTCGCCCGGCGGATCCACCGCGCCGGCCACGCCGGGGCCGCCGCCGTCCGCGCCAGGATCGGCCGCCCGGGCCAGCTCGACCAGGGCATCATGGTCGACCGAGCCGGCCGCCGCGATGACGACGTTGCCCGGCCGGTAATGCCCGGCGTGGAAGGCGGCAAGGTCACCGGCGGCGACGCCACCGATGACCTCGGGGCTGCCGATGATGGCCCGTCCCAGCGGGTGGGTGCCGAACACGGCCTCGCCGAGGACGTCGAAGACCTTGTCCTGGGGGTCGTCCTCGTACATAGCGAGCTCTTCGAGGACGATGCGCCGCTCGGCGTCGAGGTCGCCGGCCTCCATGCGCGGGCGCCACACCATGTCGGCCATCACGTCGAAGGCCTCCGGGAGGCGCTCGTCGAGGACCCGCGCGTGCACGGTGGTGGACTCCTTGCCGGTGCCCGCGTTGAGCTCGCCGCCCAGCGCGTCGAAGAGCTGGTCGATCTCCAGCGAGCCGTAGCGGGCCGTGCCCCGGAAGAGCATGTGCTCGACCAGGTGCGAAAGGCCCGCCTCGGCGTCGCTCTCGGCCACCGAGCCTGTGGCGATCCAGAAGCCGAGCGCCACGGATCGCACGGAGGGCATGGCCTCCGTGACGACCCGGACGCCCGACTCCAGGGTCGTGAGCCGGTGAGAGGTCAGTCTGGGGGTGCCGGGGGCCGTCAAGTGGCTGCCACCGGCGGGGCCCCG
>JBBJOB010000103.1:0-7308 GCA_037721455.1 Solirubrobacteraceae bacterium
CTGCCGATGGCCGGCGCAAACGGGAACGGCAACGGATCCGACCCCGCGTGGGCGATGGCCGGCTCGCTGCCCCAGCTCTCCAGCGGCGGGACGCTGCTCAAGGAGGTCAGCGGCCATGAGCTGCTGTTCCTGCGCCTGGACGGTGCCTCGTACGCCTATCGACCCCGGTGCCCCGGGTGCGAGGGCTCGCTGGAGGGCGCGCCGCTCACCGGCGCCGAGCTGACCTGCCCGGCGTGCGGCCACCGCTACGACGCGCGCAGGGCGGGGCGCTGCCTCGACCAGCCCCAGCTCCACCTCGAGCCGGTGCCGCTGCTCACCGACGACAGCGGGCTCGTGCGGGTGGCGGTGGGGTAGTGGCCTCGCGTCTCGCACAGCTCGCCCGGGCGGGCTCCGCGCCCGCCGCAGAGCCGGAGGCCGACCCGGCGGCCGCGGTCGCCGATGTCGAGGTCTGCGACCTGTGCGCCGCGCCGGTGCCCCCGGTTCACCGCCACCTCGTCGATCTGCAGACCCGGCGGATGATGTGCGCCTGCCAGGCGTGCAAGATCCTCTTCGACAGCGACGCGGCCGGTGGCGGCCATCTGCGCCTGGTCCCCGACCGCCGCCGCGAGCTCACCGACTTCGTGCTCGACGACGCGAGCTGGGCGGCGCTGCAGATCCCGGTGGACATGGCCTTCTTCTTCTTCAACACCCCGGAGGAGCGCGTGATCGCGCTGTACCCGAGCCCGGCGGGGCCGACCGAGTCGCAGTTGCGCCTGGAGGCCTGGGCCCAGCTCGAGGCTGCCAACCCGATCCTCGGCGAGCTCACGCCCGACGTCGAGGCGCTGCTGATCAGCCGCGCGCGGGGCATGCACGAGCACTGGCTGGTGCCGATCGACGACTGCTACCAACTCACCGGCCTCATCCGCACCCACTGGAGTGGACTCAGCGGCGGCGACGAGGTCCAGCAGCAGATCGATGGATTCTTCGACCAACTACGCAGCAGGAGGTAGCAGCATGCTCAAGATCGGCAAGCCCGACGTATCGCCCGACGCCCTGGCCCACACCCCGGGCATCGCGCAGGGCAACAAGCCCGGCAACTACGAGAAGCAGCAGGGTCACAAGCCTGACGGTCGCTCGACGGCCGAGCGCTCGACGGGGATCAACGCCGACACGCACGGGCCGATCGACCCGGCGATGCCCAACCTCTCGCCGGCCTAGTGGCGGGCCCGGCGACGGCACGTATTTCCGTGGACGACCACTAGTGGCCCCTCCGGCGAGTCGGCACGCTACCCACCAAAGGAGCCGCTAGGTGGCGCTGCCCAGCCCGATCGGCGTCCCCACGGGGGCGGAGAGCGCCCCGGCGCTCACCTTCACGGTGGAGGGGGCGCAGGCGGTGCGCTGGGCCGTCGTGCCCACGTTGCGCTTCGCTCTGCGCGTGGACAGCGGCGGTGCCGCGATCCGCTCGCTCATGCTCAACGTCCAGCTGCGCATCGCCGCCGCGGAGCGGGGCTACGACGAGAGCGAGCAGGAGCGCCTGGGCGAGCTCTTCGGCACGCCCGACCGCTGGTCCACGACGCTGAAGGGTCTGTTGTGGACGCACACGACGCTCGTGATCTCGCCCTTCCAGGGCGAGACGGTGGTCGATCTCGACGTGCCGTGCACCTACGACTTCGACGTCACGGCGTCGAAGTACCTTGCCGCCCTTCAGGACGGCGAGGTGCCGCTGGAGCTGCTGTTCAGCGGAACGGTCTTCCACCGCGACGCCGCCGGCCGCCTGAGCGTCAGCCGCATCTCCTGGGACCGCGAGGCGCCCTACCGCATGCCCGTCGCCGTGTGGCGCGAGACGATGGACTTCCACTTCCCGGGCGTCGCCTGGCTGCGCCTGGAGCGCGAGACGTTCGACCGCCTGGCCGCCTACAAGGCCCGCCACACGCTGCTCTCCTGGGAGACGGCGATCACTGCGCTGCTGGACCGCGCCGAGCACGCGGAGAAGGAGACTTGAGCGTGGACCCGGTGCGCGCCATCGCCGACGCCGTGCTCTACGAGGGCTACGTGCTGTGGCCCTACACGCGCTCGGCGATGAAGAACCAGCAGCGCTTCACGTGGGGCGGCGTGTACCCGCTCGGCTGGCGCGAGGACCGCAGCGAGCTGGTCGTCCAGTGCCTGGTGGAGGGCGACGGCGAGATGGCCCTCGACGTGTGTGCGCGCTTCCTGCACGTCGTGCGCCGCCAGGTGCACGACGCCTCGGGCGAGGCCGTGGACGAGCTCACCGTGGACGGTGAGCGCCACCTGAGCTGGGACGAGGCGGTGGAGCGCGAGATCACGGCGGGGGCCGGGCCGTTCACCATCGCCGGCGGGCACGAGGAGCAGGCGCTTCAAGGCGGCGCGGGCAAGCTCGTGCGTAGCTGGGAGCCGCTTGCCGGGACCCTCTCGGTGGACACCCAGGATCTGCGCCCCGGCCTGCGGCGCCTCACCGTGCGCATCGCCAACACGACGCCCTGGGACGGCGGACCGCGCGACGGCACGCTGCGGCGCACGCTGTGCTCCACCCACGCGGTCCTGCGCGTGAGCGACGGAGCCTTCGTGTCGCTGGCCGACCCACCGGCCGGGTTTGCCGACGCCGCCCGCGACTGCCGCCAGGAGGGGCTGTGGCCGGTGCTGGTCGGAGAGCCTGGCGAGCATCACACCGTGCTGGCCTCGCCGATCATCCTCGACGACCACCCCGAGATCGCCCCCGAGAGTCCGGGCGACCTCTTCGACGGCGGCGAGATCGACGGCCTGCTCGTGCTGAGCATCCTCGCGCTGACCGACGAGGAGAAGGCCGAGATGCGCGCCAGCGACCCGCGCACCCGGGAGATCCTCGAGCGCACCGAGGCCCTGACCCCCGAGCAGCGCATGGCCCTCCACGGCACGGTGCGCGAGCTGGCGGTGCGCCGCTGATGAGGACCGTGACCGTGGACGGCGTGGAGATCGGGCGCGGCAGTCGCGTGGTGCTGCGCCCGCGTCCCGGAGGGGACATCATGGACGTGGTGCTCAACGGCAAGGTGGGGGTCGTCGACCGCGTCGAGGAGGACTTCGAGGGCCACACCCACCTCGCCGTGGTGGTGGAGGATGATCCGGGACGCGACCTGGGCGAGGCCCGCCTGCCCGGCCATCGCTTCTTCTTCTTCCCGGAGGACGTCGAGCCCATGGCGGGCCCGGCCCCGCCGCGTACGCGCGTGCTGGTGGCCGGGATCGGCAACGTCTTCCTGGCCGACGACGGCTTCGGGGTGGAGGTGGCCAACCTGCTGGCCCGCGAGGAGCTGCCGGCGGGCGTGGAGGTCCGCGACTTCGGCATCCGCGGCCTGGCCCTGGCCTACGAGCTGCAGGAGGGCTGGGACGCGGTGGTGCTGGTCGACGCCGCCCCCCGCGGCGGCGCTCCCGGCGACCTCTACGTGATCGAGCCCGAGGTGCAGGACGGCGAGCTGGCCATGGACGCGCACGGGATGGACCCGGTGAAGGTGCTGGGGCTCGCCCGCTCGCTGGGCTCGCTGCCCCCGCGGATCCTCGTCGTGGGCTGCGAGCCCGAGGTCCACATGACGGGCGAGGAGGAGGACATCGTGATGGAGCTGAGCGCACCCGTGCGGGCCGCGACGACCGAGGCCGTCGGCCTGGTGCGCTCGGTGCTGGACGACCTGTTGTCGCAGGATAGAGAGGAGAGTCGGTCATGAAGGTGTTTCTGATCGTGGTCATCGCACTGGTCGTGCTCGTGGGGGCGGCGGTAGCCGTGCAGTTGCCCGAGCTCAAGCGGTACATGAAGATCAAGCAGATGTAGGAGGGCGCGGTTCTCGCCCTCGGCGTACCCGGCACACGACCTACGGAGGAACCACTGATGCACAAGACGAAGGTCCGGGTCGTCGAGGACGTCCTCGACGCCAACAACACCATCGCCCGCGCGAACCGGGAGGACTTCGATCGCGCGGGCGTGAAGGTGGTCAACCTCATGAGCGCCCCGGGCGCGGGCAAGACGTCGCTGCTGGAGCGCGCCCTCGACGGGCTCGCCCAGCAGGGCGTGCGCCCGGGCGTGCTCGAGGGCGACGTGCAGGGCAGCTTCGACGCCGACCGCCTGTCCCTGCTGCACGTGCCCGTCACGCAGCTCAACACCGACGGCGGCTTCGGCGGGGAGTGCCACCTGGACGCCAACATGGTGCGCTCGGCGCTGCCCTCGCTGCCCCTCGACGAGATCGACCTGCTGATCATCGAGAACGTGGGCAACCTGGTCTGCCCGGCCGAGTTTCGCGTCGGCGCGGACGTGCGGATGATGGTGGCCTCGGTCACCGAGGGCGAGGAGAAGCCGCTCAAGTACCCGCTGATGTTCCGCGCGTGCGAGCTGGTGGTGATCAACAAGATCGATCTCCTGGAGCACCTGGACTTCGACCTCGATCGCTTGCTGGCCAACCTCGAGCAGGTTCACCCGGGCGTCGAGTACCTGCTGACCAGCGCCCGGACCGGAGAGGGGGTGGACGCCCTGCGCGACCGGCTCGTCGCGATCGCCGCACGGGCGCAGGCGGCTCCCGCTTGACCTCACCGAGGACTTGTTGCCTGACGCTTCCTGAGGGATCATTACCGCCGTGACCAACGATCCCGACACCGGCGATCCTCGCCCAGGTGCCGCGCGAGATGGTGGAGCTCTCGTGGCTTCACCGATGACGCACCTGGATCGGGCGACCCATGCCGCCGTACGCGGCGCGGTCGCGGCCATGGCCATGACCGGTATGCGCACCTGGACGGTGCACGTCGGGCTGCTGAACCGCACGCCGCCGCAGGCGATCGCCGACAAGCGCCGCGTGCAGGGGTGGCTGCGCCACGTGCCGCGCCGGCGGCGTCGAGCGGTGGTCGAGACGCTGCACTGGGGCTACGGCGCGGGAGGCGGCGCGGTGTTCGGGCTGCTGCCCGAGGCGATGCGGCGCGCTCCGTGGTCGGGCCCGGTCTACGGCGTCGCACTCTGGCTGTCCTTCGAGTTCGTCCTCGCGCCCGCGCTGCGCCTCCCGGAGGCCAGCGATCTGCGCCCGGTCGAGCGGGCGCTCCTGGCCGCCGACCACGTGCTCTACGGGTTCGTCCTCAACGAGGGCAACCGCCGGCCGCGGAAGTAGCCGGTGGCCTCTCCGGCGGGTCGCGCACCGGTTCGCCACGCGACCCACCGGAGGAACCACTAGTGGTCCCTCCAGCGGCCCGCCGCCGTGTGGCGGTGCGGGTCGAGGGGATCGTGCAGGGCGTGGGCTTCCGCCCGTTCGTGTTCCGCCTGGCCCGCGAGCTCGGTGTCGCGGGCTGGGTGCGCAACGACGAGCACGGGGTGCTGGCCGAGGTCGAGGGCCCGGCTGACGCGGTCGAGGCCTTCGTGGCGCGGGTGCGCGCCGACGCGCCGCCGCTGGCCGAGGTCGATCGCGTGTCCTGTGTGGAGCGCGCCCTGCGCGACGAGCCGGGCTTCGCGATCGTGGCCACCGGGGTCGCCGACCCCGGTGAGCTGCCGTCGGCGCCGATCACCGCGGACACGGCGACGTGCGCCGACTGCCTCGCCGAGCTGTTCGATCCCGCTGACCGACGCTTTCGCTATCCGTTCGTCAACTGCACGAACTGCGGCCCCCGCTTCACGATCGTGCGCGGCGTCCCCTACGACCGTGCGCTGACCACCATGGCCGCCTTCACCATGTGCGAGGCCTGCCAGGCCGAGTACGACGATCCCCTCGACCGCCGCTTCCACGCCCAGCCCAACGCGTGCCCGGTGTGCGGGCCGGCGGTTGCGCTGGTCGACGGAGTGGGCCGTGAGCCCGCGGCCGACAGCTTGCTGAGCGACCGCGGTTCGACCGGTCGTGACGATCGCGTGGCGAGTTATCCGCCATATGGGCGGATGACTCGCCACGACCCCGTCCGCGCCGCCGCCGACCTGCTCCTGACCGGCCAGATCCTCGCGATCAAGGGCCTGGGCGGTTACCACCTCGCGTGCCGCGCGGACGACGAGAGCGCGGTGGCCGCGCTGCGCGCGCGCAAGCACCGCGAGGACCGGCCCTTCGCCCTCATGGTGCACGACCTCGCCGCGGCGCGCGCGCTGGTGGAGCTCGACGCGGCCGAGGAGGCGCTGCTGGTCGGGCGCGAGCGCCCCATCGTGCTGGCCCGCCGCCGCGCCGGCGCGGCGGTCGCGCCGAGCGTCGCGCCGGGCGCCCCGGACCTCGGCGTGATGCTCCCCTACACGCCGCTGCACCACCTGCTGGCCGCCGACACCGCGGTGCCGCTGGTCATGACCAGCGCGAACCTCTCCGACGAGCCGATCGCCTTTCTCGACGATGACGCACGCCACCGACTGAGCGGTATCGCGGATGTGTTCCTCGTCCACGACCGCCCGATCGAGACGCGCACCGACGACTCGGTCGTGCGGGTCGTTGGCGGCCGGCCGCTCATGCTGCGCCGCTCGCGCGGGTTCGTGCCGGCGAGCCTTGCGCTGCCCGTGCCCGCCGCGCGGCCGCTGCTGGCCTGCGGCGCCGAGCTGAAGAGCACATTCTGCGTGGCTCGCGGGGAGCGCGCCTGGGTCGGCCACCACATCGGCGACCTCAAGAACTTCGAGACGCTCGAGTCCTTCCGCGAGGGGATCGCGCACTTCGAGGAGCTGTTCGCCGTCAAGCCCGAGGTCGTCGCCCACGACCTGCACCCCGACTACCTGTCGACGGCGTATGCGCTGGAGCGCGAGGGCGTCGAGCTCGTCGGCGTACAGCACCACCACGCCCACCTCGCTGCGTGCCTGGCCGAGCACGGCGAGAGCGGCCCGGCGGTCGGCGCGATCCTCGACGGCAGCGGGTACGGGACCGACGAGACGGTGTGGGGTGGCGAGCTGCTGGTCGGCGACCTCGCCGGCTTCGAGCGGGCAGGGCACCTGTGGCCGGTCCGCCTGCCCGGCGGCGACCGCGCGGTGCGTGAGCCGTGGCGCATGGCCTGCGCCTGGCTGCTCGAAGCCGGGGAGGACGTCACCGCGCCGCCCGCCGCGCTGGCAGGGGCGGTCGATCCGGCGCGGTGGCGGACGGTGGCGCAGATGGTCGCCACCGGCACCGCGGCACCCATGACCACCAGCGCCGGGCGCCTCTTCGACGCCGTGGGAGCGCTCTGCGGCCTGCGCGCCGAGATCACCCACGAGGGCCAGGCAGCCATCGAGCTCGAGGCGGCCGCGCTAGGGGGCGAAGCGGGGAAGCCCTACGCGGTCGACGTGCGCGACGGTGGCGTGCCCTCCGCGCCCGGCCACACACCCACGCCCGGCCACACACCCACGCCCGGCCACACACCCACGCCCGGCCACACACCCAC
>JBBJOB010000104.1:0-7301 GCA_037721455.1 Solirubrobacteraceae bacterium
TGCCAGGCCACCAGCAGCGGCGGCCCGGCCAGCTCGGCCACAGTGAGGATCGCGAACAGCGGGTGGGGAGGCCCGGCGCTCAGCCAGGCCAGCGCGCGCCCCACCCCGCCGGCGAAGATCGCCAGCGCCACGATCCGCAGCAACGTCGTCTCGACGGCCGCACGCGGCGCGACGTACAGCGCGAAGGCGCCGAAGGCCACCCAGAACGCGGCGAAGAAGCGCAGCTCGCTCTCCGCGGTCGCCCCGATGGCGCCCTCCTCGCCGGGCAGCACGCCCGAACCGCCGATCACCACGAGCAGCCCGGTTACGATCGCGACGACGCCCAGGACGGTCAGCAGCACCCGCAGGGCCTTACCGCTCACGGGCGCCGGGCCCGAGCCCAGGCCCGGCGACCAGGCGGGGCCCCGGGCCTCACCGCAGCAGCGACCGTCCGGTCATCTGCGCCGGCTGCTCGATGCCCAGCAGCGCGAGCGCGGTGGGCGCCACGTCGGCCAGGATCCCTCCCACCCCGTCGACCCCGACCTGCTCGCTGGTGACCACGAAGGGCACCGGATTGAGCGAATGGGCCGTGTCGGGTGACCCGTCGAGCTCGAGCATCTCGTCGGCGTTGCCGTGGTCGGCGGTGACCAGGCACACCCCGCCGGAGGCGTGCACGGCCTCCACCACATTGCGCAGGCACCGGTCCACGGTCTCCACGGCGGTGATGGCGGCGGGGATGGAGCCGGTGTGGCCGACCATGTCCGGGTTGGCGAGGTTGATGATCCCGAAGCGCGGCTCCTCCTCGGCCCAGCAGCGCACGAAGGCGTCGGTGGCCTCGCGGGCGCTCATCTGCGGCTTGTGGTCGTAGGTCGGCACGTCGCGCGGCGAGGGCACCAGCTCGCGGCGCTCGCCCTCCTGCGCCACCTCCTGCCCCCCACCGAAGAAGTACGTCACGTGCGGGTACTTCTCGGTCTCGGCGACGTGCACCTGGCGCGCGCCGGTCTGCGCGATCACCTGGGGCAGCGTCACGGCCGGGCGGTGCGGCGGGAAGGCGACGGGAAAGCCGAAGTCCTCGCGGTACTGGGTCAGCGTGGCGTAGCGGGCCACGTGATCGCCGAGCAACGCGCTGAGCTGACGCATGCGGTCGGAACGGAAGTTGAAGGCGACGACGCTGTCGCCCGGACGGATGGTGCCCTCGCGCTCGCCCACGCGGATCGGAGTGATGAACTCGTCGGTCTCCCCCCGCTGGTAGGCGACGTGCATGGCCTCCTGCGGGCTGCGCGCGTGGTGCTCGGCCTCTCCCTTGACGAGCAGGTCGTACGCGCGCTGGGTGCGCTCCCAGCGCGCGTCGCGGTCCATGGCGTAGTAGCGCCCCACGATGCTCCCGATGCGACCGGCACCGATGTCGACCCGGCACCACTCGTCCACGGCGGCGAGGAACTCGATCCCCTGCGTGGGGCTCGTGTCACGCCCGTCGGTGAAGGCGTGGATCACCAGGTCGGGCACCCTGAGCCGGGCGCCGAGCTCGATCAGCGCGTTCAGGTGCTCCGGCCCGGAGTGCACGCCACCGAGCGAGCACAGCCCGATCAGGTGCACCCGCTGCGCCGCCGTGAAGGCCTCGCGCAGCACCGCGTTGTCGGCGAACGCTCCCTCGTCCGCCGCGCGGTCGATGCGCGTCAGGTCCTGCTCGACCACCGCGCCCGCCCCCAGGTTGAGGTGGCCCACCTCGGAGTTGCCCATCTGCCCCTCGGGCAGGCCGACGGCAGAGCCGCAGGCGGTGAGCTGGGTGTGCGGATAGCGCTCCCACAGCTCGTCGAAGACCGGCGTGGTGGCCTGGGCGACGGCGTTGCCCGGTCCGTCGGGCGCCAGGCCCCAGCCGTCCAGGACGATCAGCGCGACCGCGGGGAATGTCCTCACGCGCCGCGCGCCGCAGCCTCGACCATCGTGGCGAAGCCTTCAAGGTCCAGCGAGGCCCCGCCCACGAGGGCCCCGTCGCAGTCGGGCAACGCGAGCAGCTCGCCGGCGTTGTCCGGCTTGACGCTGCCGCCGTAGAGCACGCGGACCAGGTCGGCGGCCTCGGGCGCCTTGTCGCCCACCAGCGCGCGCACGAAGGCAACGGCCTCCTGGGCCTGCTGGGACGTGGCCACCTGGCCGGTGCCGATGGCCCATATGGGCTCGTAGGCGATGGTCACGCGGGCGATCTGGTCGGCGTCGAGCAGGTGTAGCCCCTCCTGGACCTGGTGGCGCAGCTTGCGGTCGGTCTCCCCCCGCTCGCGCTCCTCCTCGGTCTCGCCCACGCAGAGGATCGGGTGCAGGCCGGCCTCCAGCGCCGCACGCACCTTGGCCGCCAGCGCGCGGTCTGTCTCGCCGAAGTGCTGGCGGCGCTCGGAGTGCCCCAGCACCACGCCGTGCACGTCTAGCTCGGTGAGCATCGGGGGGGAGACCTCTCCGGTGAACGCTCCCTCGTCCTCCTCGTGCATCGTCTGCGCGTAGACCTCCACGCGCGAGCCCCGCGCGGAGTCGACCATCGCCTGCAGGGCGGTGAACGGCACGCAGATGGCCACGTCGACGCCCTCGGCGCCTGCGGAGACGCGGGCCAGCAGCCCGGCGATGAACTCCTCGGCCTGGGCCACCGTCTTGTGCATCTTCCAGTTGCCGGCGATAAGAGGAGTACGGGTCATCGCAGCGCCTCCACGCCGGGCAGCTTCCGGCCCTCGATCAGCTCCAGCGACGCGCCGCCGCCGGTGGACAGGTGGGTCACCCGGTCGGCCAGACCGAAGCGCGCAAGCGCCGCGGCGCTGTCGCCGCCGCCGACGACCGTGGTACCCGGCGCGGCGGCCATCGCCTCGGCCACCGTCCGGGTGCCGGCGGCGAAGGGCTCGAGCTCGAAGGCGCCCATCGGGCCGTTCCAGAAGGTCGTGCCCGCCTCGGCGATGTGATGTCCGTAGGCCCGCGCGCTGCGTGCGCCGATGTCCAGGCCCATCCAGCCTTCGGGCACGTCGACCCCGTCGAGCTGGCGGATCTCCGCTTCGGCGGCGAAGCGGTCTCCCAGCACGAGGTCGTCGGGGAGCTCCAGCCGACCGCGCTCCAGCAGGCCGCGAGCGGCCTCGACGTCCTCGTCGGCGCAAAGCGAGTCGCCTACCGAGTGACCTTGGGCCTTGAGGAAGGGGAAGCACATGGCGCCGCCGATCAGCACGCTGTCGGCCTGGTCCATGAACTTCTCGAGTACGCCGATCTTGTCGGCGACCTTCGCACCGCCCACGACGGCCACCAGCGGGTGGGCCGGCTCGCGCAGGATTCCCTCCAGCGTCTCGACCTCGCGCTGGAGGAGCAGGCCCGCCGCGCAGGGCAGCAGGTGCGCCACACCCTCGGTCGATGCGTGCGCCCGGTGGGCGGCGCCGAAGGCGTCGTTGACGTAGGCGTCGGCCAGCGCGGCCAGGCCCTCGGCCAGGGCGGGGTCGTTGTCGGTCTCCCCCGCCTCGAAGCGCACGTTCTCGAGCATGAGGACCTCGCCCTCGCGCAGGCCCTCGGCGGCGCGCAGCACCTCGGGGCCCACGACGCCGGGCGCCAGCGACACCGGCTCGTCCAGCAGCTCGCCCAGGCGCGCGCACACCGGTGCGAGGGACAGCGCGGGATCGGGCTCCCCCTCGGGCCGTCCCAGGTGCGCGGCCAGCACGAGCTGGGCGCCCTGCTCGCGCAGCGCCTCCAGGGTCGGCAGCGCCGCGCGGATGCGCGTGTCGTCGGTGACCTCCCCGTCCTTGAGGGGGACGTTGAAGTCCACCCTGACGAGGACGCGCTTGCCGGCGACGTCCAGGTCCCCAAGCGTGCGCAAGAGGGCTAGAGCATCCTTTGGACGATGTCCACGACGCGATTGGAGTAGCCCCACTCGTTGTCGTACCAGGAGACGACCTTCACGAGCGTTCCGTCGATGACGCTCGTCAGCCCGCCGTCGACGATCGAGGAGTGCGGATCACCGACGATGTCGCTGGAGACGATCGGGTCCTCCGTGTAGCGCAGGATGCCCTTCATCGCGCCCTCGCCGGCGGCCTTGAAGGCCGCGTTGAGCTCCTCGACGGTCGTCTCGCGACCGGCCTCGAAAGTGAGGTCGACCACCGAGCCGGTGGGCACGGGCGCGCGGATGGCGAAGCCGTGCAGCTTGCCGTTGAGCTCGGGCAGCACGAGGCCGACGGCCTTGGCCGCACCGGTGGAGGTGGGCACCAGGTTGACCGCCGCGGCGCGGGCGCGGCGCAGATCCTTGTGGGGCGCGTCCTGGAGCTGCTGGTCGGCGGTGTAGGCGTGGATGGTGGTCATCAGTCCGTGCTTGATGCCCACCGTGTCGTTGGCCACCTTGGCGAAGGGGGCCAGGCAGTTGGTCGTGCACGACGCGGCGGAGATCACGTGGTGCTTGGAGGAGTCGTACTGATCGAAGTTCACCCCCGGGCAGACCGTGATGTCCTCCTCCTTGGCCGGCGCGGAGATGAGGACCTTCTTGGCCCCCGCCTCGAGATGCTTGGCCGCGGCGTCGCGGTCCGTGAACAGGCCGGTGGACTCGATGACCACGTCGACGCCCAGGTCCCCCCAGGGCAGCGCGGCCGGATCCTTCTCGGCGAGCACCTTCAGTGTGACGTCCCCTGCGCGGATGGAGTCGCCCTCGATGACCACGTCGCCCGGGTAGGGGCCGAGGACCGTGTCGTACTTGAGCAGGTGGGCCAGCGTCTCGGCGTCCGTGAGGTCATTGACCGCCACCCACTCGATGTCCGCCCCCGCGGAATGCGCCGCCCTGAAGACGTTGCGACCTATGCGGCCGAAGCCGTTGATGCCCACGCGTACGGCCATGTGGTGTCAGATCCCTCCGGAGGTCGCCATATCGAGCTTTGGGACCCTATCGGGGTTGCCGCCGACGAGGTCCGCCGTCCCGCGCCGGACGGTTTGCGCTTGCGCTCAAGCGAGGAGCTCGACCCGGACATCGAGCTTGCGATAGGTGTCCAGCGCGCGCCGGTCGCGTGTGGCCAGGTGAAGATCGTGTTCTACGGCGGCCGCGCCGACGAGGGCGTCGTACACCGAACCTCCGGCGATCCCGGCGCGGGCCAGCCGCTCGAACAGCTGCGCTGTCGCTCCAGGACCGAGGTACCTGCTGTGTGGGAAGTTCGACGCGAGGAGCCGGGCCACCGCCTCCGGGGTCCGCCGGGCGGGAGGCGGCAGGCGCGTCAGAACCGAGAAGGTCTCGAAGGCGGCATGGCCCGCGAGACCGAGCCGGCGGTGCGCAAGCGCCTCGAGCGCCGTCGCGTGGTGCTCGTGGTCGCCCACCGCGAGAGCGACGGCGACGCTCGTGTCGACCAACAGGTCGGGGCCCTGCTCACCGCTGGTCGGCATCGCGCAGCGATCGGACGGTGTCGTCGTCGATCGTCGTGCCCGAGTCAGGGATCACGAGCCGGCCGTCGCGCTCCTCGAGGGACTCGGCCGCCAGCGGCTCGACGCGCAGCGCGGCGCCATCTACAGCGACCTCGACATCACCCGGCCCGAGCCCGAGGTGATCACGCAGCGGCTTGGGGATGACCAGACGACCTGCCTTGTCAATGGTTGCTCTGATGCCTGGACCATACCATTGGGCACCCGGCGATCATGGCTTCAGCACGACCTTGATCGCCCCGTCCTGCTTCTTCTGGAAGATCTCGTAGCCGTGGGGAGCCTGGTCGAGGGGCATGCGATGGGTGGCCAGATCCTCGACGCCGAGCGGGTCGTCGTCGCCGGTGATCAGGGGCATGATGTCGTCGATCCAGCGCTTGACGTGGGCCTGGCCCATCCTGAGCTGGATGCCCTTGTCGAACATCTGCATCAGAGGTAGGGGATCGGCCATGCCGCCGTAGACGCCGCTGATGGAGACGGTGCCCCCGCGGGCGACCGTGTCGATGGACTGGATCAGGACGGTGAGGCGGTCCACGCCGGCCTTGCGCATGAAGGGAGCGGCGACCGAGTCCGGCAGCAGGCCCGTCAGCTTCTGCGCCGTGGCCGCGACCTTGGCGCCGACAGAGCCGTGGGCCTCCATGCCGACTGCGTCGATGACCGAGTCGGTACCCCGCCCGTCGGTCATCTCGCGGATCGCGCCCGGGACGTCGTCGTGTTCGCCGGGGTCGAGCGTCTCGATGCCGTTGCGCCGCGCCATCTCGAGGCGTTCGGGAACCGTGTCCACCGCGATCACCCGCGCGCCGCGGTGGCGAGCGATGCGGGCGCTCATCTGGCCGATGGGGCCCAGGCCGAAGACGGTCACGCTGCCCCCCTCGGGAATATCGGCGAACTCGACGGCCTGCCAGGAGGTCGGCAGGACGTCGGAGAGGTAGAGGAAGCGCTCGTCGGGCGGTCCCTCGGGGATCTTGACGGGGCCGAAGTGCGCCTGGGGCACGCGCAGCAGTTCGGCCTGGCCGCCGGGCACCTGGCCGTAGAGCTTGCTGAACCCGAACAGCGAGGCGCCCATCCCCTGGTCGTAGTTCTGGGTGGTCTCACAGTGCGCGTAGAGGTCGCGGTCGCACATCCAGCAGCTGCCACACGAGATGTTGAAGGGGATGACGACGCGGTCGCCGGGGACGATGTGGCTGACGCCGGAGCCCACGGCCTCCACGACGCCCATCGGCTCGTGGCCGAGGATGTCGCCCTCGTCGAGGAACGGGCCCAGAACCTCGTAGAGGTGAAGGTCCGATCCGCAGATCGCGGTCGACGTGATCCCGATGATCGCGTCGGTCGGCTCTTGAATCGTGGGGTCGGGGACGTTGTCCACCCGAACGTCCCGGGTGCCATGCCATGCGACCGCCTTCATCTGATCTCCTGTGCTCGGGTTCGCGCTCTCGCGCAGTACTCACCCTTTCGGCGTCGGCTCAACCGCCGCTGCCCGCGACGACCTCCACCACCAGGCCGTCGGGATCACGCAGATACGCGGCGTAATAGCGCGGCCCGTAGGCCGGCCGCGGGCCGGGCGGTCCGTCGTCGGCGCCGCCCGCGGCCAGCCCGGCGGCGTGGGCCGCCTGGACCGCCGCGCGGCCGGAGGCCCGCAGCGCCACGTGGCCGAAGGTCGGCCCGGGCCCCCGCCCGCGCGCGACGATCCACAGCACGGGCCCAACCTGGCCGTAGGCGACGGCGGCCTCACCCTCGTGGACCCGACGGGCCCCCAGGGCGTGCATCACGGCGTCGTAGAAGCGGGTGGACCGCGCGAGATCCGCCACCTCCAAGCCGACGTGATCGAGCACGCGAGCAAGCGTACGCGGCCGATCGAGAAAACGGCTTTCGCCTCCGGTCCTCTCAAGTTCGGACCAAGAACGGCTTTCGCCTCC
>JBBJOB010000105.1:0-7277 GCA_037721455.1 Solirubrobacteraceae bacterium
CGCCCTCGTCGGTCGCACCGGCGGCCTGCGCGCGGGCGCGGGCGAGCTCCTCCTCGCGGCGGTCCAGCTCCTCTTGGCGCTCGGCCAGCGCCACCTCCAGCTCCTCGCGAGCACTGACCAGCTCGGCCTCGCGCTGCTGGGCGGTGGCCGCGAGCGCCTCGCGGGCACCAACGAGCTCGGCCTCGCGCTGCTGGGCGGCGGCGGCGAGGTCCTCCCGGGCACGGACCAGCTCGGCCTCACGCTGCGCAGCGGCGGCGGCGAGCTCCTCCCGGGCGGCGCCGGCGCTCTCGGCCTCCGCGCGGGCCTGGGTGACCGCGCGGCCGGTCTCTTCGCGTGCCTCGCGAACGGCCTCCTCGGCCTGGTGGCGGGCAGCCTGGACGGTCTGCTGCGCCTCGTCGTGCGCGGCGCGCAGCGCGAGCTCGCCGTCCACCCTCGCGGCCTCCAGACGCTCCTCGCGCTCGGCCAGCGCGGCGTGCAGGTCGGAGGCCGTGCCCTCGCTTTCATCGCGGACCGCGTCCGCCTCGTCGCGGGCCTCGGCGAGCTCGTCGCGCACCGTGGCCAGCTCCCTGCGCAGGCCGGCCAGCGCCGTCTCGTGGCGGGCTGCGGCATCGTCGGCCTCCCGGCGTGCGACCTCGGCCACGGTGCCGGTGCGCTCGACCTCGCCTGCACGCTCCTGGGCTTCGGCCCGGGCGGCCTCCAGCTCCTCGCGTAGGGAGCGCAGGGCCTCGTCGCGCTCGCGCAGCGTGCGCTCAAGGTCGGTGCGGGCATCGGCCAGCTCTCGGGTCGCCGCCTGGGCCGCCTCCTCGTGGTCGCGGCCGACGGCATCGGCCCGGGCCCGGACCTCCTCCAGCTCTGCGCGGGCGGCCTCGAGCTCCTTGGCGCGCTGGGTCAGCGCCGCCTGCACGGCCGCGACGCGCCCGTCGGCAGCCTCGCGCGCCTCCGCGTGGGTGCGGGCCGCCGCCGCTTTGGCCTCGTCTGCCGCCGCCTCGGCGGCCTGGGCGCGCTGCTGGGCCTCCTGGACCTCGGCGACCAGGGAGCGCTCGCTCTGGGCCACGCCGCGGCGCGCCTCGGCCACCGCGTCGGTGGCGCGGCCCTCCGCCACCCGCAGCCGCTCGCGCGCCTGCTCGCGCAGGGACTGCTCGCGCTCCTGGGCCTCCTGGGTGACCGCGGCCAGGCGCTCGTCGGCTGCGCGCGCCTCGCCGCGGGCGCGCTCGAGCGCGGCCTCGTGCTCGCCGGCCGCGCGCTGGGCCTCTGCCGCCTGCTGGGCGGCCTGCGCGGCCTCCACGTCGGCCGCCGCAGCGAGCTGCGCGAACTCGTCGCGGCCTTGGGCGGCCTGCGTCGCCTCCTCCTGCGCGCGCTCCGCGCGCTGCGCGAACTCGTCGCGGCCCCGGGCGGCCTGAGCGGCCTCCTCCTCCGCACGCTCCGCGCGCTGCTGGAACTCGTCGCGGCCTTCGGCGGCCAGCGCGGCCTCCTCCTGCGCACGTGCAGCCCACTGCTCCAGCTCGTCGCCGCGCTGCGCGGCCTGCGCGCCCTGCTCCTCGGCGCTCCGCGCACGCGCCTCCAGCTCCTCGCTGCGCTCGGCGGCCCGGACGGCCTGTTCCTGGAGCGAAGCCCGTGCCTGCTCCGCGGCCTGGGTGCGCTCGCGCAGGGCGGCCAGCTCCTGCTCGTGGGCGGCGGTCGCGGCGGTCGCACCCTGGGCGGCCTCCTCGGCGGCGGCCCGGGCCCGGCGCTCCTGCGCCAGGCGCTCGTCGAGCTCCTCGCGAGCGCGGGTGATGCCCTCGCCCGCGGCGCGGGAGGTGGCGTCGGCCGCCTGCCGCGCGGCCTCGAGCTCCTCCAGGCGCGCCTCCAGGGCCTGCGCACGTTGGGCGGCGCGGCGCTCGACCTCCTCGACCTGCTCGGCCGCCCTGGTCTCGGCGGCCTGCGCCTGCTCCTGCGCTGCGCGCTGGGCGCCATCCAAGCGCTCCTGAGCCTCCTGGCGGCCCGTCTGCAGCTCGGCGCGCGCAGCCTCCTCGCGGTCCTGTGCCGCCACCTGCGCCTCGTCCAGCGCGGTCTGCAACGCCTCGTGCTCGCGACGGGCCGCCGCGGCCTGCGAGGCGGCCTGCGCCCGGGCGTGCTCGGCCTGGGCCGTGGCCTGCGCGGCGGAGCGTCCGGCGTCCGCGCGCGCCTGCTCGGCCTCCCGGGCCGCCGCGCGGACCGCCCCCTCGGCCTGCTCGCGCGCCCCGCGCTCGGTGTCCAGGCGCTCCTCGAGCTCGCGCATCGCGTCGCGGCGCTGCTGCACGGCGCGCTGGGCCTCCTCGCGCAGCGCCCGCTCCGCGCGGGCGGCCTCTTCGCCCTCCCTCGCGGCCTGCTCGGCGCGTCCGCGCGCCACCTGCTCGTCGCGCAGCGCCTGGCGGCGCTCCTCGGCCAGGCGCTCGGCGTCCTCGCGGCGGCGGCGCTCCTCGCGCTCCTCGCGTGCGCGAGGCGGCCCCGGGCCCGGCGGTGAAACGATCACCATCGCCGGCGGCTCCTCGACCTGCGGCGCGGCCCCCGCGGGGACCCGGCGGCGCAGCGCGGCCGGGGCGGGGCGGGGGAGGTCGACCAGGGCGCCGTTGGTATCCAGGGCGAAGGCGATCCGGCCACCCACCATCTCGGCGGGCGCGGAGAAGGCCGCGCGCCAGGCGGGAGCGTCGGGGCCGATGGCCGGGGAGGCGTCGTCGGGGCCGGGCAGCGCGGCCAGGCGGTGGGTGCGTCGCCCGTCGTCGAGCACGAGCAGCGGCGGCCCCAGGCGGCCCCGCTGATCCCCGCGCCAGCGCCCCGACAGGCGCAGCAGCACGGTCCCGGCGGTCGCGGGGACCTGTTCGAAGCGGTCGACGAGGAACTCGGGCGACCGCGGGCTCACTGGGGTGGCTTGGAGCGACGAGGACGCAGCAGGGTGTCGATTGTAGGTCGCGACGCGGAGGGAAGCGGCGCCCCGGCGGGCGCGCCGCCGCTCGCCCGATCAGCAGGCCTCAGTCGCTGCCGCCGTCCAGGAGGTCGCCCAGCGCCTCGAGCGCCGCGACCAGGACCGCGTCGGGGCCGTCGCCCGCGTCCACGACCCGCACCCGCCGCGGGTGCGCGGCGGCCAGCGCGTCGTAGCCGGCGGCCACCGCCGCGAAGAACGCCGCGTCCTCGCGCTCCAGCCGGTCGGGCTCCCCGCCGCGGCCCGCCTGCCGCGCGCGGCCCTGCGCCGCTGCGACGCTCAGCAGCACCGTGCGGTCGGGCTCCAGGCCGCCGGTGGCGAACGCGTTGAGCGCGGCGACCTCCTCCACGCCCAGCCGGCGGCCGGCGCCCTGGTAGGCGAGCGAGCTGTCCACGAAGCGGTCGAGCACCACCCACGCGCCGGCCTCCAGCAGCGGATCCAGGCGCTCCTCCACAAGCTGTGCGCGCGCCGCGGCGTACAGCAGCGCCTCGGCGCGCGGGCCGCAGCGCAGGGCGGGGTCGACGACCAGCGCGCGCACCCGCTCGGCCAGGACGACGCCGCCCGGCTCGCGCAGCGCCTCCACACGCTCCACCCCCCGCGCGCGCAGCGCGTCGACCAGCGCGGCGGCCAGCGTGGTCTTGCCCGCGCCGTCGACCCCTTCGATGGTGATGAGCCGTCCGCGTCCGGCCACGTCGCGCGACACTACTGTTCCTCAGACGATGGTCGCCGGCATCGAGGAGCACCCCCACGCCCGCGCTGTCCTCGCCGCGGCCCTGCCGCCGCGCGGGCGGCCCAGCCACGCCTACCTGTTCCACGGCCCCGCGGGCAGCGGGAAGGCCGCGGTGGCGCGCGCCTTCGCCGCCGCCCTGCTGGGCGAGGGCGCGCCCCAGCCCGACGAGGTGGCTCGGCGCATCGACGCCGGCGTGCACCCCGACCTGACGTGGGTCGCGCCGGCCAGCGCGGCGGGGATCCTCGTCGGCGACGTCGACGAGCCGGTCGTGGCCGCGGCCTCCCGAACGCCGTTCGAGGCCTCGCGGCGCGTCTTCGTCCTCGAGGACGCCGACGAGCTCAATGACCAGGCGGCCAACCGGATGCTCAAGACGCTCGAGGAGCCGGCTTCCTTCGTCCACCTGCTGCTCCTCACCGCGCGGCCGCGCGAGGTGCTGCCCACCATCGCCTCCCGGTGCCAGCACGTGCGCTTCGACGCGCCGGCGCCCGAGGCGATCGCCGCCCGCCTGGAGGGACACGGGATCGCGCCCGGGCAGGCGCTCGCGTGCGCCCGCCTGGGCCTGGGCGACGCCCGCCGCGCCCTGGCGCTGGCCACGGGCGAGGGGCCGGTGCTGCGCCTGGCTGCGCAGGCTCTGGCCCGCGGGGCGCTGGCCGACGCGCTCGCCGACCGCCCTTGGCTCGCCCTCGTGCAGCAGGCCCAGGCCCGCGGCGAGCGGGCGCAGGCCGAGGCCGAGGGCGCCGCGACCGCCGAGCTGGACGCAGTGCCCAAGCGCGATCGCCGTCGGGTGGAGCGCGAGGCCACCGAGCGCGCGCGCCGCGCCGCGCGCCGCGCGCGGACCGCGGCGCTGGACCAGGGCCTGTCGCTCGTCGGCCTGTGGTTGCGCGACGTGGCCTGCGTGGCCGACGGGGTGCCCGAGCTGGCCCACCACGTCGATTGCGCCCAGGAACTGGCCGCCGACGCCCCGGGCCGAGCGCCACACAGCCTGCGCGCGGGCGTCGCCGCCGTGGACGACGCGCGTGCGGCGCTGCGCCTCAATGCCACCGAGGAGCTGGCCGTGGAGGCGCTGGCCTACCGCCTCGCGCGCGTTCTCACTTGAGGCCGACCGGCGCGACCAAGTAGAACTTCCGTCCATGGGAACGGGACGGAGCCTCCTCGTCGTGCTGGTCGCCGGCGGGATCCTGGCCGGCTGCGGCGCCGAGCTGAGCGAGCAGGAGCTGCGCGAGCAGGCCAACCAGGCCTGCCGCGAGTACGCCGAGCGGGTGGCGGACTTCGAGACCCCCGAGTCCCCCGGCGATCTGGGCAGCGCCTTCGACGAGGCCGAGCCCGCGATCGACGATCTGCGCTCCGACCTCGACGATCTCCGGCCCCCGGCCGAGCTGGAGGAGCGCTACGGGAAGGTCGTCCAAGGCGTCGAGAACGCAGGTGATCGCCTCGGCCAGCTCCGCGAGGCCGCCGAGGGCGAGGACACCGAGCGCCTGTCCGAGCTCGTCGGCGAGGCCGCCGAGGCCCAGCAGGGCGCGGACGAGGCGGCGCGGGAGCTGGGCCTCGAGGAGTGCACCTGAGAGCCCGTTCGAGCGTTCTCGCGCTCGCGGTCGCGCTCACGCTCGCGGTCGCCCTGGTCGCCTGCGGCCGCGACGGGGCCGACGAGATCTTCGTGCCCGGAGGTGGCGGCGCCCCGCCCGCCGCCGGCCAGTTCGCCGCGCAGGCCAACGCGATCTGCCTCGAGGCCAAGGAGCAGATCGTCGCCGTCCAGCGGCGCACGCCCGACGAGCCCGAGGACCTGCGCGGCGGGCTCGAGCAGCTCGGCGCGGTGCTCCAGGACGCGTCCGACCGCCTGGCCGAGCTCGAGCGCCCCGAAGGCGACGCCGGCGAGGCCGCCGAGCGCTACGTCGAGGACCTCGCACGGCGCACCGAGCAGACC
Source organism: Solirubrobacteraceae bacterium (assembly GCA_037721455.1). Classification (GTDB taxonomy): domain Bacteria; phylum Actinomycetota; class Thermoleophilia; order Solirubrobacterales; family Solirubrobacteraceae; genus Siliceabacter. Next base: position 5,590 of record JBBJOB010000105.1, read on the forward strand.
CCCGCGCTCATCGACACCATCGTGGATGCGGTCGAGGCCGATGACATCGAGGCCGTCGAGCAGGCCACGGGTCGCCTCGACGCCATCGCAGCGCGGGGCGAGACCGCCGACCTCGCCCGCCGTCTGGGCGCCACCGAGTGCGCGGAGTGAGGGTCGGCGGGCCGTAGGGCCCTCGCTAGGATGGCCCCGCCCCGCCGCCGTAGCTCAGCTGGTAGAGCACTTCACTCGTAATGAAGGGGTCAGCGGTTCGAATCCGCTCGGCGGCTTGCGAAGGCCCCGCAAACGCGCGGCTTTCTGCGCCCGCGTTTTCGCTAGGCCAGGCGGCCTGGCAACGGTTTGGCAACACCGATCAGGGTGTGGGAGCCCCCTCTCGGGCCCGTATCCTGCGTGGATGAGGAAGCGGCGTTGCGCGAAGGAGGGGGGACCGCTGGGACCGAAGTGCCTGCATTTCTCGGCGCTCGGTACTGAGGCCTGCGGCGCGTCGCGCAGTTGCAGCCGGCACAACCCGGCCATCCGGCCGACGGATGACGGCAGCAGCCGCTGCGGCAGTCAGAGGTGCGGCCGCGCCAGCCAGCGCCGCAGCGGTGGGAGCCGACGGTCGGGCGGGCGCGTCGTGAGCGCGTTCGCTGCGCACCCTCTGCACGGTGTGCGTCTGGGCAAGATGGAGCGTTGGCTGCTGTACAACGCGCCGAACCCGGAGGCGCTGTTCGGTCTGGTGCTCGATCAGGACTCGCCGAGAACTCGGGAGACGCTGCGGCGCGCGATGGTCAAGCTCGAGGCCGTCGGCCTCCTCGAGCGTCATCGAATGCGCGTCTACGTGCGGGCGCGCGACGAGCGGGGCGAGGGCCTGATCTTCCGCGACGGCCGGTTCTGGAGAAGAGCGGACCCGACTCGGGCCCATGCCGTTCGTCGCAACGTGGTCTGGCAGTCGTCGTTCGGGTTTCAGATCGTCTTGCGCTACGACGCGCTGCTCGCATCGGGTGAGTCGATTCGCTGGGATGCGCGTACCGTCAACCGGGCCCTCGAAGCGAGCGGGACAACCGACCGCGATCATCGGCGGGTGCAGCTCGCGGCTCGGGAGGAGGATGAGCGCGATGCCGTGGTCCTGGCCGACCGCTCGCGACGGACGCTGGTCCCGGAGGTCCCCGCGGAGGTGTGCGCCATCGGTCAGGTCAAGCGTTGGGACCTGGCCGTGGTGGTCGCCTCGAGCCGCGAGCCCGGCGCAAAGGCTGATGACTTGTGGCAGGCGGCGCTGGAGTTGTGGCGGACGTCATCCACCGAGGCGCTGTGCGAGACGGTGGCGAGACTTCCGAGGCGGGCGGCGACCCCGAACGAGCGGTTTCGCCGTCGCAGTTGGTCGCTTCTGGGCGGGTGAAACCGGCCGGCGTCACTCCGCGGTCGCGTACATCTCAAACCGCAGGTGCGGCAGGTCCTTCCAGTCATGGAACCGCGTGGACACGTCGCGGTGAGCAGCGGCGAGCAGGTGCGGATCGATGAGCAGGCCCGTGTGGCGGGCGCGCTCGAGGTTGCGCTGCTGGCAGACCTCGGTGGGGGCGTCGACGAGAAGCACCGCGACGTCGTAGCCGGCGGCGGCAAAGGCGTTGAGCTGCCGCGCGAATGCGCCTGGCTCGGAGGCGCCAAGGCCGTCGATGATGAGGTTCATGCCGGTCTCCGCAGCCTCGGTGACG
>JBBJOB010000106.1:0-7269 GCA_037721455.1 Solirubrobacteraceae bacterium
GGGCCCTTAGGCACGACCGCCGGTCCGCGTACCATCGGAGCGTGTCCATCGCCGACACCGTGAAGGACGATCTGACGACGGCCATGAAGGCCGGCGAGCGCGAGCGGGTTCAGGCCCTGCGCCTGGTGCTCTCCGAGCTGCAGCGCACCCAGAAGGACGGTGACGGCGACGAGGTCGCCGTGTTGCGCCGCGAACGCAAGCGCCGCGGCGACGCCGCGGCTGCCTTCCGCGACGGTGGGCGGCCCGAGCTGGCGCAGGCCGAGGAGGCCGAGGCCGCCCTGATCGAGGGCTACCTGCCCGTCGAGCTGTCCGACGAGGAGCTTGGGGCGATCGTGGACACCGCGATCGCCGAGGCAGGCGCACAGTCGCCGCGCGACATGGGCGCGGTCATGAAGGCGGCGATGCTCCGGGTCGCGGGGCGCGCGGACGGCAAGCGCGTGTCCGCGCGCGTCAAGGAGGCGCTGGGCGGCTAGTGCTCTCCCACCGCGCACGAACTCGCGAGCGCGGCTAGTGGCCGCCCCCGACCACTGATGCGCCGCCGCCTCGAGCTCTCCAACGAGGTCGCTGCGGCCCTGGCCGGCAGCCAGGACGCCATCCTGCGCGCGCTGGAGGGTCACGTCGAGTGCGATGTCTACCTGCGTGGCAACGTCCTCACGCTCGACGGCGCCGACGAGGCCGTCGAGGCAGCGGCCACCGTGGTCCACGAGCTCGGCGAGCTGGTCGAGCAGGGTCACGAGGTCGCCCCGGGAACGATCGCGGCGGTGACCGGCGCGCTGGACGCCCATCGCTCCCCCGCCGAGGTGCTCGACGACGTGGTCTGGCGCCATCGCTCCACCAAGGTTGCGCCCAAGACGGTCAACCAGAAGGCCTACGTCGACTCCATCCGGCGCAACACGATCACCTTCGCGATCGGCCCCGCCGGTACGGGCAAGACCTTCCTGGCCGTCGCGCTGGCCGCCGCGGCGCTGAGCCGCCGCGAGGTCAACCGCATCATCCTCACGCGCCCCGCCGTCGAGGCCGGCGAGCGCCTGGGGTTCCTCCCCGGCGACCTCATGGCCAAGATCGACCCCTACCTTCGTCCCCTCTTCGACGCCCTGCACGACATGCTCGAGCCCGAGCGCGTGGCCAGCCACCTGGAGCGCGGGGTGATCGAGGTCGCGCCGCTGGCCTTCATGCGCGGGCGGACGCTTAATGACAGCTTCATCATCCTCGACGAGGCCCAGAACACCACGCCCGAGCAGATGAAGATGATCCTCACCCGACTGGGCTTCGGCTCCAGGATGGTCATCACCGGCGACATCACCCAGATCGACCTGCCCCGGGACCAGCGCTCCGGCCTGGTCACCGTGGCCGAGATCCTGGAGGGCCTGGACGGCGTGGACTTCGTGCGCTTCGGGGGCGAGGACGTGGTGCGCCACCGCCTCGTGCAGCGCATCGTGGAGGCCTACGCCGAGCACCAGGAGCGCAGCGCGCCCGACCTGCGCCCGGCCGAGCGCCGGCGCGCTTGATCGAGCTCGACCTCTCCGGGGACGCGCCGCTGCCGCGCGCCGAGGTCGAGCGCCTCGTGGGCATGGCGCTGGCCAGCGCCGGTGTGGAGGAGGGGCACGTCGCGGTGAGCTTCGTCGAGCCGGGCGAGATCGTGGCGCTCAACGCCCGTCACCGTGCGAAGGAGGGGCCGACCGACGTGCTCTCGTTCCCCGTCGACGGCGCCGGGCCCGTGGCCGGCCCTCGCGAGCTGGGCGACATCGTCATCTGTCCGCCGCACACCGAGGACCTGCGCGAGGCCGTCGTGCACGGCGCGCTGCACCTGGTGGGGATGGACCACGAGGCCGACGACGGCGAGATGCTCGCCCTGCAGGCCGAGCTGCTGGGCTGGTGACGATGGTGACCCGCGCGGGCTTCATTGCCTTGGCCGGGCGGCCCAACGTCGGCAAGTCCACGCTGGTCAACGCGATCGTCGGCCAGAAGGTGGCCATCGTCTCCGACAAGCCCCAGACCACCCGGCGCGCCGCGCGCGGCGTGGCCACGGGGCCCGACTGGCAGCTCATCCTCGTCGACCTGCCCGGCTCCCAGCGCCCCCGCGACGCGCTCACCGCGCGCATGCAGGCCCGGGTGGAGCGCGAGCTGAGCGAGGCCGACGGCGCGCTGCTGGTGCTCAACGGGGAGCAGGGCGTCGGCCCGGGCGATCGCTTCCTCGCCGGCCTGCTGCGTGACGCGCCCGTGCCGTTGATCGTCGCCGTCAACAAGGTCGACCGCCTCGACCGCGGGGCGGGCGGGGGCGGCGACCGCGTCCTGCTCGCCCTGGAGGCCACCGAGCAGTTGGGCCTGGAGGGCGCCGAGGTGTTCCCAATCTCGGCGCGCACCGGCCGCGGCGTCGGCCCCCTCGTCGAGCACCTCACCGGGCTGCTGCCCGAGAGCCCCTTCCTCTACGAGCCCGGCGACGTCACCGACCAGCCCCTGACCGTCGAGCTGGCCGAGCTGGTGCGCGAGCAGGTTCTGCGGCGCACCTTCCAGGAGGTCCCCCACTCGGTCGAGGTCGTCGTCAACGACCTGGAGCACACCCGCGATGACCTCACCACCGTCCGGGCCCTGATCTGGGTGGAGACGGAGTCCCAGAAGGGCATCCTCATCGGCGCCCACGGGCACATGGTCAAGGCCGTGGGTACCGCCGCCCGCCGCGAGCTGCAGAGGATCCTGGGCACCCGCGTCCACCTCGACCTCGCCGTACGCGTCCGCCGCGGCTGGCGGGCCGACGAGAGCCTGCTCGACCGGCTGGGGATCGAGTAGAGGGTCTGTAGTGTCAGAATTGCACGGCGGCGTCCGACACATCCGGTGAAGGCGAGACGGGAGGCCCGAGGAGGCGAACTATGACGGCTGCAAGCGAGCTGAGGTGGGTGAAGGGTCGGGGATCGTGGACGGCCATCGGACCCACCGGGACCCACTGGGAGATCGTCCGTCGCAGCCAAGGTCACGACTACGCCATCCACGTGGCGCATTGGGACAAGCCCGACTGGACCGCCGAGACCCTCGAGGAGGCCATGCGTCTCGTCGCCGAGATCGACGCCCGACCGCCGATCCCTCCAGAGCAGCAGATTCTTGAGCAAGGTCCCGTAGTGCAGGTGGAGGGCGACCAGTTCGCAAGCTTCGACGACGTGCCGCCGCCGAGTTCCTGGGCAGACTGCTCATCCTGTGGCTCGTCCGCCTGTCCGGAGCGAGTCAAGCCGATCCATGGCACATACGAGTGGTGGTCCGATCCCGTCGCCATCTGGCGCTGCCCCGACTGTCGTGGGGAGCGGAGCGTCCACTGACTGCCGCGTCACCGGGAACCGAGGAGAACGCTGGGGGCGATGTGCTCCATGCGGGCTTCGCGCGTGGCCCCAGGGTCAGGCGCCCGCGCCCAGCACGACCTCCCTTGGTGAGGAGAGGATCGAGCTCGTGACTGGCGATCGACCAAGCCTCGCGGGTCGTCATGTCGTACTCGAAGCACACGACGATCAACCGGTCGAAGCCCTTATCACCGAAGGGGAACTCGGCAACGCTGTTACGGCCCGGGTCGGTGTAGCGAAGCGCCTTCACCTCGATGCGTTCGTGCTCTCGAGTGATGACGTCGTATCCCTTCTGGCTGGCGGACGTCGTGAGGGTGCCGCCGACATAGGACGCGACGAGGGCCTCAGCCATTTCACCCGGCACGCTGCGCTGCGCACGAACGAGCCCTACATCTGTCATTCGGAGCATGAGTGCTGCCCAGAGCTTGGGGAGATCCAAGGGATCGACCGCCGTCAACCACGGGAAGGCTTCACGGAGCGGCCGGAGAGCCTCGTCATCCCACTTTGTAGTCGTCATCGAAACCTTCCGTCTGAGGAGGTCGACAGGATGCACGCATCGATCCCCTGACTGCAAGCAGATTGCACGAGCTCGGGCTATTGCCCGCTGAGTCGGGACTCTGGGCTGACACCGCTCGGGATATCGGACTCGCTTGGGGGGAAGCCGGTGCATTCGTCGGCTGGCTGGACGTCGTCTGGTCCGGCCCGGCCGAACCGCAGTGGCAGCTGCGAGATGTGGTCCACCTGCCGCCCGAGAAGGCCGGCGAGGGGCTTCGCCCGGCGATCGACCGTGCCCGCGCCCGCCGAAAGGCGATGCTGCGTCACTGTCGCTTCTGCCGCGAGGGGTTCACGCCTGGGCACATGCACGAGCCGGATGTATGCCAGGGATGCGCGGAGCGACGTCTCGGCGTCACGCACTGATCCGGTTTCGCCGTCTGCGCCCGTGAGCGTCGCCTAGAGGGGAGTCATATCTGGGGGCGGCGCCGGATGGGTGCGGATACCCTGCGGCCCCCATGGACATCCGCTTCGACTCCCAGGGACTGGTGCCCGTAGTGGTGCAGGACTGGGCCAGCGGCGAGGTGCTCACGCTGGCCTACGCCAACGCCGAGGCGATCGAACGCACCCGCGCCACGGGGGAACTGCACCTGTGGAGCCGATCGCGGCAGGAGCTGTGGCACAAGGGCGCGACATCGGGCAACAAGCAGGCGGTGCGCGCCCTGCGCCTGGACTGCGACGGCGACGCGCTGCTGGCGCTGGTGGAGCCCGCCGGGCCGGCGTGTCACACCGGCGCGCGCACGTGCTTTCACCACGGCGACCTGGAGCCGCCCGCGCCCCACGAGGCTCTTCCCGCGCTGGAGCGCACGCTGCGCGCGCGCCAGGCGGAGCGGCCGGAGGGCTCCTACACGGTGGATCTCCTCGACGACCCCGCCCTCACAGGGGCCAAGGTCGAGGAGGAGGCCGAGGAGGTGGCCCGGGCGGCCCGCGAGGAGTCCGACGAGCGCGTGGACGAGGAGGCCGCCGACCTGCTCTACCACCTGGCGGTGCTGCTGCGCGGGCGCGACCGCGCGCTGGGCGACGCGGGCGCCGTGCTCGCCGCGCGGCGGCGGTGAGGATGGCGGCCTCGGCGCGCGCCGGCGAGACGGCGTCCCTGCACGTCGAGCCGTCGCTCGAGGAGGCCCACGCGCTGGCGCGCGAGCACAACCTCGTCCCCCTGCGCCACACGTTCATCGACGACACCGAGACGCCGGTCTCGGCCTTCCTCAAGCTGCGCGGGCGCACCCCGGAGCACCCGGCGTTCCTGCTCGAGTCGGCCGAGCGCGGCCAGCAGGTGGGGCGCTACACGTTCATCGGCGTGCGGCCCCGCAGCGTGCTGCGCTGGTCGCTGGCCGACGGCGGTGATCCCTACGCCCTGGCCGAGGCGGAGGTCACCCGCTTCCGCCAGGCCCCGCTGCCCGACCTGCCGCCCTTCGCCGGCGGCGCCGTCGGCTACTTCGGCTACGACCTCGTGCGCACCGTCGAGCCCCTGGGCGAGCCCAACCCCGACACGCTGGGGCTGCCCGACATGGCACTGATGCTCAGCGACATCCTCGTCGTCTTCGACCACCTCAAGCACACCATCACGATCCTGGTCAACGCCTACGCCGAGGACGGGGTGGAGGCGTCCTACGCCGACGCATTGGCCACCATCGCCAAGGCCCGGCGCCTGCTGGCCGGCCCGGTGCCCGACCTCGGCACCCGTCCGCCCACCGAGCCGCCCGCCTTCGCCTCCAACATGCCGCCCGAGCGCTTCGAGGGCATGGTCGAGCGCATCGTGGAGTACATCCGCGCCGGCGACGCCTACCAGGTCGTGCCCTCCCAACGCTGGTCGGCGCCCCTGGACCTCGACCCCTTCTCGGTCTACCGGGGCCTGCGCGTGGTCAACCCCAGCCCGTACATGTACTTCCTGGACTTCATGGACTTCCAGGTCGTCGGCGCCAGCCCTGAGCCGCTGCTCACGGTCACCGGCCGTCGCGCGTCCACACGGCCGGTCGCCGGCACCCGCCCCCGCGGCGCGACGCTCGAGGAGGACGCCGCGCTGGCCGCCGAGCTGCTGGCCGACGAGAAGGAGCGCGCCGAGCACCTCATGCTCGTCGACCTGGGTCGCAACGACCTGGGGCGGGTGTGCGAGTACGCCAGCGTGCACGTCGACACGCTCATGGCCGTGGAGAGCTACTCCCACGTGATGCACATCGTCTCCAGCGTCTCGGGCACCCTGCGGGACGGGGTGGGCGCCATGGACGCCCTGCGCTCCACCCTCCCCGCGGGCACCCTGAGCGGCGCCCCCAAGGTCCGCGCGATGCAGATCATCGACGAGCTGGAGCCCGTCAAGCGCGGGGGCTACGGCGGCGCCGTGGGCTACCTGGCCTACACGGGCGACCTGGACACCGCTATCCACATCCGCACCGTCGTGGTCAAGGACGGCACCGCGCACGTCCAGGCGGGGGGAGGGACCGTGGCCGACGCCCGCCCCGCCTTCGAGCAGGCCGAGTCCGAGGCGAAGGCGCGCGCGGTGCTGCGGGCCTTCGAGCTGGCCGCGGAGCAGCCCGACTGGCCGTGAGCGCTGGACCCGGCGCTGCCGTCGGTGTCGTGCCTACGTCGGCAACGACGCGCGGAAGAGCTCTGCGGTTCGTCGGGTGAGCGGCCCGGGGGCTTGCAGTGGTCGCTCGTCGATGGAGGCGATGGGGACGATCTCGGCGCCGGTGCCGGTCATGAACGCCTCGTCGGCGGTCCATGCGTCGGCGGGCACGAGCTCGGCCTCCTGGACCGCCACGCCGTCGGCGCGCAGCAGACCGATGACGTGGTCGCGCGTGATGCCGCGCAGCGCACCGTGCGCCGCGGCCGGCGTGCGTACCACCCCGCCCCAGACGAGGAAGACGTTGTCGGCGCTGCATTCGGCGATGCGGCCGCGGGCGTCGAGCAGGAGCGCCTCGTGTGCGCCGCGGGCGCGGGCCTCGATCGAGGCGAGCACCGACGTGAGGTAGTTCAGGGACTTGACCTGGGGCGGCAGCGCGTCGGGCTCGGCGCGGCGGATGCTGGCGATGACCACGCGGGCGCCGTGCTCCAGGACGTCGGGCGGATACAGCGCCAGCGGCGCGGCGATGAGCACCAGCGACGGAGCCGGGCAGGAGGCGGGGGAGACGCCAAGGGCGCCCGTGCCCCGCGTGACGATGAGGCGGATGTAGCCGTCGTTCAGCCCGACGCGCGCGATCGCTTCGCGGCAGAGGGACTCCAGTTCGGCGTCGCTCCACCGCGCCTCGAGCATCAGCGCTCGCGCCGAGGCGCTGAGCCGGCGCAGATGCGCGGCCAGCAGGAAGGGCTCACGAGCGTAGAAGCGGATGCCCTCGAAGACGCCGTCGCCGTAGAGCAGACCGTGATCGAGCACGGGCAGGCTCGCCTCGCGCGCGTC